>CBFGLP010000001.1:0-2876 GCA_965649595.1 uncultured Myxococcales bacterium
ATCTCCGGCGCTTGCTCGCCGCGGATCACCACGTCCATCAACAATTGATAGACGGCATGCATCTGCCCGCCGGTGAAATCGATGATCGCGCTATTGAACCAAGCGCCCGCGTCCATCGCGAGCACCGACACGAACGCGGCCACCTCGTCCATGGTGTTCATGCGCCCGGCCGGGAACATCCGATCGTGGATCGCCTTGACGCGATCCCACACCTCGGCGGGGAAGATCCATTGCAGCGCCGCCGACTCGACGGTGCCGAACTTGAGCGCGTTGACGCGATAGCCCTTGGGTCCGAGCTCGAGCGCGAGGTGGCGGACGTAGGTCTCGAGCGCGGCCTTGGACGCGGCGATCACCGAGAGGTTGCCGAGCAGCGACTCGTTGATCGCGTTGTCGAGCGCCAAGATCCGCGCGCCCGGGGCCAGCATGTCGCGGCGCATCAGCGCCTGCGTCCAGTACACGAACGAGTGGGCCATGCTGTCGAAGGTCTTTTGGACCTGCTTGGGGTGCATCCACTTGCTCGGGTCACCGCTGGCGAGGTAGCCGACCGAGGCGTTGGCGATCGAGTGCACGACGATGTGCACGCGCCCTGGGCCGATCTGCTCGAAGATCGCGTCGGCCTGACCATCGATCAGCTCGGGCTTGCCAGCGTCGCCGACCAACCAGCGGATCTGCCGGCCGGCGGCCACGACCTCGCGCTCGACCTCGGCCGCGCCCTCGGGGTGGTTGCCGCGGTGCATTCCGAGGATGTTCAAGCCCGGCTCGCGGGCGAGCGCCTTGCAGATCGCCGCGCCTGCGCCCGAGGTCGCGCCGAGGATCAGCGCCCACAGAGGTTGTTCGGTATTCGTCATGAGGGGATCGCCCTGGCCATCGCCAAGAGCTCTTGGACGCGAGCTTGGACCTTGCCGTGCAGCTCCTGCAAGGCCGCAGGATCGCCGAGCAGGGCCTTGCGCTGCGGCTCGGGGAACACCGGGACCACTGGCGCACCGACGATCTGGTGGACCTTGACTGGGAAGGGCGGTGACCAGGGGTAGAGCCCGAGCGGCCCGAGCCCGGCCCACAGTGGGGTGCTGGACTTCTCGGCCGCGGGCGGCCGACTCGACTTGTCGAGGTTCAGGCGCTGCTTTGTCCGGGTGCTGTCGTTCAAGCCGAAGTATGCGTCGTCGACCCCGGACGCGGCGACGGGCACGACCTCGAGACCACGAGCGATCGCCAGCTTGAGGTAGCCGAGGCCCTGCCAGTCGACGGTGTAGCGGACCCAGCCGGGCCGCAAGCCCTCACGCTCGCCTCCGGGCGCGAGGATGACGTGCCGACCCTTGGCGATCGCGTCGTCGAGCACCGGGCCCTTGCCGGTCGACCAGACCAAGCCCTCGGTCAGCCAGCGCAGGTAGGGCCACTTCATGAAGTCGTAGTGGACCAGCGCGAGCGGCAAGTAGCCCTGCTCGCGGTGGATCTCGGCGCCGAGCAGGAACAGGTCCCAAGCGAGCGGGCGGCCGTGATAGCCAACGACGATCTTGCACTCGTGCGTGCGCAGGTGCTCGAGGCCCTCGACGGAGTAGGAGAACCAGCGTCGCCAGGCGGCCATCAGCGCGAGCCAGTGCGCAGTGGTGATCCGCGAGGGCTCGGTCATGGTGGACCACCTACGTGGTAGACCATGCCGCCGTAGCTGATGCCCGAGCCGACGGCGACCATCAGCACGAGATCACCCTCGCGCACTCGGCCGCTGCGCCAGAGTCGATCGAGGCTGACCGGGACCGAGGCCGCGCCGACGCTGCCGATCTCGTCGACCACGCGGACGAGCTTGTGCTCGGCGATCCCGAGCTCGCGGATCAGCAGGTCGAGCATCCGGCCGTTGGGTTGATGCGGGAGCACCCACGCGATCTCGTCCATGGTCACGCCGGCGAGCTGGAGCGCTTGGCGAGCGCTCTCGAGGATCGCCCCGGTCGCTTCGTCGGTGATCTGCTGGTTGGAAACACCGAAGCGGACGATCTCGCGCTCACCGGTGAGGCCCGAGTGGGCGAGCGTGACGCTGCCACGCAGTCTTCCGTCGTTGCGCATCCATGAGGACACGAGGCCCTCGCCGGGGCGACCGGGCCCGAGCACGACGGCCGCGGCAGCGTCACCGAAGATCACGTAGGAGCGCGGATCGCTGGGATCGAGGTGGCGCGACCAGAGCTCGGATACGACGACACCAACCGGATGTAGACCAGTGGCGACACTGCGCGCGGCGAGATCGAGCGCGGTGAGGAAGCCGGTGCAAGCGTTGTTGAGATCGATGCAATCGCAGCTGCCCCGCAAACCCAGCGCATCGCCGACTGCATTTGCGGTAGCCGGCAGCATGGTGTCGCCGCCCGTGCAATTGAGCTGAATCAGGCGAACGAGCGACTCGGCGGGCACGCCCGCGCGGGCGAGTGCGAGGCGCATGGCCTCGGCCGCGAGCGAGGCGTGGGTCGTGCCCGCGTCGGCCCAATGACGCGTGTTGATCCCGATGCGACGTGCGAGCTCAGCCGGGTCGCGATCGGGGTAAGCCCGGGCACAAACTTCGGCGGTGGAGATGGCTCGGCCCGGCAACACGCTCGCCGAGCCGAGGATTCGAACGGGGATCAGCGACTCGGAGGGGGCCGGCATCCGGTGGTCGGCATGATGCCACGCCGCCTAGGTGCGGCCAAGCCGAGCGAAACGACGTCTCCCGATCAGGGACCACGACCGACGAAAGCCCGTCGCTCGTGGTCGAGCCCCGGAGTGTGCGCATACGGGGTCGCCAAAACTCGACACTTTCGTCCATACTCGCCCACGCAGTCGAGCCGATTTCGGCGACCATAGAGGCCATTGTCCGAGCACGGAAACCCGCACGACACCCAGACGATGTCGGGCATCGC
>CBFGLP010000002.1:0-3005 GCA_965649595.1 uncultured Myxococcales bacterium
CGAGGCCTGCCTGCGCTCGTTCCTGCAAGACTTCCTGCGCCACGCCTTCCATCGACCGATCGACGCGGACGAGGTCGACCGCTTCGTCGAGCTCGCTCAGCCCTTCGCCGTCGAGGCTGGCGACTTTTGGATCGGCGTCGACACGGTGATCCGGGCGGTCCTCCAGCACCCCTCGTTCCTCTACCGGATCGAGACCGGCACCCCCGTCGAGGGCCAGCCAGGCGTGTATCGCCTGAGCAGCCACGAGGTCGCCACCCGCCTGTCCTACTTCTTGTGGGGCAGCCTCCCGGACCCCTGGCTGCTCGACGAGGCCGACGCCGACGCCCTCGCTACGCCCGAGCAGATCCAGGCCGTCGCCGAGCAGATGCTCGATGATGACCGCGCCCGCGAGCGAGTGCTCCGCTTCCACGCGATGTGGCTCGACTACGAGCGCCTGCCGCACGGGCCCGAGCTGAGCGCGGCGCTCGAGGCCGAGACCGGCGCGCTGCTCGAGCGGATCATCTTCGACGAGGATCGGCCCTATCACGACGTGTTCCAGAGCTCGGAGACCTTCATCTCCGACTACCTCGCCACCCACTATGGCCTGCCCCTGCCCGGCAGCGCCGAGCCGATCTGGGTCGACTACGGCGACTCCGGCCGCAAGGGCCTGCTCTCGCACGGCAGCTTCTTATCGGTCGGCGCCAAGGCTGGCGACACCAGCCCGACCCTGCGAGGAAAAGTGATCCGCACCCGGCTCTTTTGCGAGGTGATCGCGCCGCCGCCTCCCGGGGTCAACACCGACGAGCCGCCGCCGACCAGCGAGGACTCGTGCAAGTGGGACGATTACGCCGCCCACCGCGATCAGGCGCTCGGCTGCGCGACCTGCCACGACTTGATGGATCCGATCGGCTTCGGGCTCGAGAACTACGACCATCAAGGCCGCTATCGCACGCACGACAACGGCAAGCCGCAATGCACGATCACGGGGGTCGGCCAGATCACCGGGATCGGCGAGTTCTCGGGTCCGGGCGAGCTGGCCGATCTGATGATCTCGACCGGCGACCTGGATCAATGCGTGATCGTCCAGCTCTATCGCTTCGCGCTGGGCCGCTACGATCTCGCCGACGAGGACTACGAATTCATCGATCTGCTCGCCGAGCGGGTGCTCGAGGATCCCAACTTCTCGCTCGAGCAGGTGTTCGTCGAATTCGTGTCATCTCCACAGTTCTCCTATCGTCGTGAGGAGGTCGCGCCGTGACCGTCATTCGTGACTCCAAGACCTTCAAGCTGCCGCGGCGGGCGTTCCTGCGCGGGCTCGGCGGCATCGCAATCGGCCTGCCCGCGCTCGAGATCATGCTCCCACGCGGGGCCTCGGCGCTGCCTGGTCGGGCCCCCCAGCGCTACATGATCGGCGTCGCCGGCATCTCGATCAGCGGCTACGCCGATCAGGGCGTAGGGATCGATCGCGTGGTCCCGACCAATACCGGCACCGGCTACGACATGACGATCGGTCTTCAGCCGATCGCCGATCTCGGGATTCAAGACCACGTCTCGATCGTGTCGGGCTTGAAGATTCCCTGGGAGGAGAACGGCGTGATCCCGGCCGGCGGCCGCCGCTATCTGTTTCACGCGTGGTCGCTCGCGCCGCTGATTAGCGGGGTTCGATCGCAGCTCGAGACCGAGGCCGCCAATGGGGAGACCTCGGACCGTATCGTCGCGCGGACGATCGCCGGCGACACCGCCCACGACGTGCTGCACTTCCGCGTACAGGCGGCCTACTACCGGGGCGACAACGGCAACGGCGGCGCCCGGGGCCGGATCTCATACCGCAACGACAACGGCCAGATCATCCCCGACGATCCGATCGTCGACCCCTACTTGGCCTTCCAGTCGCTGTTCTCGACCTTCGTCCCGCCCGATCCCGGCGAGGCGGCGGCGGCCGAGTTCCTCCTGCGCCGGCGCAGGAGCATCGTCGACATGGTCGCCGATGATACGGAGGCCCTGCTGCCCAAGCTCGGCGCGGCGGACAAGATCCGGATGGAGCGGCACCTCGACGAGCTGCGCGGGCTCGAGATGCGGCTCGAGCAGACCGAGCTGCCGACCGAGGGCGCCTGCATGGTGCCCGAGCAGCCCAAGCAGGACTGGCCGATCGGCGGAGCGGTCGAGAACGGCGACACCGAGGGCTACGCCGAGGGCGGGGCTTACTCCGACGAGGAGACCCGCGCCGAGATCCTGACCGACCTCGTTGCGATGGCGTTCGCCTGCGATCTCTCGCGGGTCGGCGCGATCATGTACACGATGGCGCAGTGCTTCTTGAACGCCCAGCCGCTGTTTCAGGCGCCGAGCGACTTTCATGAGATTGGCCACTACTCGCTCGGCGGCGGTATCGTCGGCGCCGAGGGCATGGCCCGCTGCGTGGCCTGGCACGTGCGGCACTGGGGTCGGCTCGTGCAAAAGCTCGATTCGATGATCGATCTCGACGGCAGCACGATCCTCGACAACACCGCGATGGCGCTCGTGTTCGAGGGCGGCTACGGCTACGACCCCGAGGGCGGGACCGAGGTGAGCTCGCACTCGACCGAGAACATGATCGCGCTGATCGCCGGCAAGGCTGGTGGCCTGAACGCGGCGGGCGGCCAGCACCTGGTCGTGCCGGACGGGCACCCGGGGCAGGTGATCAACACCGCGATGGCGGCGGTCGGCGTCGAGGAGCAGCTCGGCGAGGTCAGCGGTACGGTTGACGGGCTGATCGGCTGAGGTGCCCGATCAGCCGCCCGAGGGCGGCTGGTCCTCGGCATCTCGCGCACATCGGACGCCCTGAGAGTGGTACTCCCAGGTCGTGTCGGGCCCCCCGGTGAGCCGATAAGACGTCCGCAAGACGCCTTCTCCCACTCTGCTTCGGTGGGTAGCCGCTTACCGGCCCATTCGCAGTACGTGCTGGCCTGTGGCCATGTGAGCCCTCCAGCAGGACACACCGGTGATTACTGCGAGATCCTGGATTGGGAGACTTCGATCGCAGCGCGGGG
>CBFGLP010000003.1:0-4369 GCA_965649595.1 uncultured Myxococcales bacterium
GTCGACGATCGACATGCTTCGAGTTGAGCCCGCGACCGGACACTTGCCCACTCGCGGGTTGCTGCGGCCCCGACGGAGCCTCAGCGGAGCGCGACCAGCATCCGCTCCATTCGCCGACCGAGCGGGAGGTCCAGCCGCCACTTCGGCTCATCCACGCGGTGCAGGCCCGGGGCTCGCCGCAGCAGGGTCGTGAAGGCCACCTGCGCCAACGCGGCCCCGAGGTAGTAGTGCGGGCCGATCCCGTAGGCCAGGTTGTCGCTCTCGTCGCGACCGACGTCGAAGCGCAGCGGATCCGTGAACGCGCGGGCGTCGAGGTTTCCCGTCACGAGCCCCAACATCACTGGCTGCCGAGGTGGGATCCACACGTCGCCGACCAGCTGCCCTTCGGGTCCGCTCCTGCGCACGAGCACCGAGGCGGGGCCTTCCCAGCGCAGCATCTCGTCGATCGCCAGCGGCATCAGCTCCGGCTGCGCCCGCAGCCGCTCGAGCTGCTCGGGGTGGTCGAGCAGCGCCGCCAACCCGTTGGCCAACCACCTTGCGGCGGTCTCTTGGCCCACGAAGAGCAGCACCATGCAGTGAGAGATCAGCGCGTCGGGATCGATCAGCCCGTCGTGCTCGGCCGCGACCAGCTCGCTGAGCACGTCGGCGCCGGGGTGCTCGCGCCGCTCGATCAGGATCCCTCGCATGAAGCTGCGCAGCTCGAGCATGCTTCGCTGGCAGCGCTTCATGACCGCGAGGTCTTGCAGGCGAAACGCGGGGCTGATGTCTTCGGACCAGACCTGAATGCGGCGGTGCTCGTGCTCGGGTACGCCGAGCAGCGCCGCGATCACTCGGGTGGACAACGAATGGGCAAACTCGGATACGAAGTCGAATACGCCGCCGCAGGCCAAGAGCCGATCGAGCAAGTCATCTGTCACTCGCTGGGTCAGAACCTGCAGCTCGTGGAGCCGCGAGAAATAGCGCAGCATCAGCTCACAGGCGCGGCTCGGCTCGAGGTCCCGCAGCATTCGCAGCGGCTCGAGCTCGCGATTGGCATCTGAGCGCATCGTCGTCGTGGTGAACGAGAGCTCCGAATCGTCGAGGATTGACAGAATGGCGCGATGTGAGGTGATCAGCCACGCGCGCAGCATGGGCACGTAATGCACCGGCCCATCGCGCAACACCACGCGAGCGGCGGCGCGGGGATCCTTGAGCACGTGCGATCCAAAGAGCATCTCCGGTGAGGCCGAAGGGACAGGCGGGAATGTGGGGGTAGAGAAAAAAAGAGACGCTTCGCTCATCGTCATCACCGCCGAAGTCGGTAGAGCATCGATTTGCCCTGCATTCCTCCAGCGCGAACGTGGATGACGCGGCGGCGCAGCAGCGACCCCACGCACGTCCGTTCGCGCTGGCGCCTTTCTCGGCTGGTCGAAGGAGCTGGTCCCATGGTCGACTCGAGATCTTCCGAGCGTATCCAGGCGGCTTCGACGGCCCTGGAGATCAGCGCGGGGCTGTCTCGCGCGCTGGGCTGCTATGGTCCGCCCGCATGAGCCAGCCACGACCCGCCCTCGCTGGGCTTCGCGTACTCGAGCTCGGCCAGCTGATCGCTGGACCCTTCGCCGGATCGATGCTCGCCGGCTTCGGTGCCGAGGTGATCAAGATCGAGCCGCCTGCGCTGGGCGATCCGCTGCGAAAGTGGCGAAGGCTGCACGAGGGCACCTCGCTGTGGTGGCGCGCGATGGGCCGCAACAAGCGATCGGTCGTGCTGGATCTGCGCAAGCCCGAGGGGCGCGAGCTGATCCGCAACCTCGTAGCGACCGGCACGATCGACGTGCTGATCGAGAACTTCCGGCCTGGACGAATGGAGGAGTGGGGCCTCGGCTGGACCGATCTGCAGGCGCTCGATCGTCGGCTCGTGATGGTGCGGATCTCGGGCTACGGTCAGACCGGTCCACGCGCGCAGCAGCCCGGGTTCGCCAACGTCGCGGAGGCCGTCGGAGGCCTGCGCTTCTTGACCGGTGAGCCGGGCCGCCCGCCGGTCCGCTCGGGCGTCAGCCTCGGCGACACGATCGCGGGCCTGCACGCGGCCTTCGGCGCGCTCGCGGCCGTGCAGGCGCGCGACGGCCTGCCGGGCCGACGCGGCACCGGCGAAGGCCAGGTCGTCGACGTCGCGCTGAGCGAGAGCGTGTTCAACATGCTCGAGTCGCTGTTGCCCGAGTACGACTTCTTCGGCCACGTCCGCGAGCGCTCGGGCAGCAAGCTCGAGGGCATCGTCCCGACCGGCACCTACCCCTGCAGGCCCGGACCCAAGGGGGAGGAGCACTGGATCGCGATCGGGGCCAACTCGGACTCGATGTTTCAACGGCTGATGCGGGTGATCGAGCGCGATGATCTGGCGGCCGACGATCGGCTCCGCCACAACCACGGTCGGGTCGAGCACGAGGCCATGCTCGACGCGGCGATCGCCGCGTGGACCTGCGAGCACTCGGTCGCGGAGGCGCTGGAAAAGCTCGAGCGGGCCGAGGTGGCTGCGGGCCCGATCCAGAGCATTGCGGACATCGCGACGGACCCGCAATTCCTCGCGCGCGCGATGTTCGAGACGCTCGAGCTAGCCGGCGGCGAGCGGGTGCGCGTGCCGGGGTGGGTGCCCAAGCTCTCGGACACGCCCGCCCGGACGCAGTGGCCGGGGCCCGAGCTCGGCGCTCATACGAAGGCCGTGCTCGGCGATCTGCTCGGCTACGACGACGCCGAGCTCGAGCGGCTCGCCGAGCAGGGGGTGATCGCGGGCGCGGGGCTTTGGGACGAGCGGGGGTCCGAGGACCACGCCTGATCCCACCGATGCGCTCGAGCGGCAGGTGATAGCTTGGTCGCCATGACCTGGGCCCGTCCGACCTGCTTGCTGATCTCGATCCTCGCGCTCGCTTGCTCGGATGACGGGCCCGGCTCCGACGAAGTCGGCGAGACCCAGGCTACCGAGTCGGGCGATGGGGACGGGGATTCGGGCGACGGTGACGGCGACTCAGGTGACGGTGACGGCGACCCGACGACCGGTGACGGCGACGGCGATCCGACGACGGGCGACGGTGACGGCGACCCGACGGGCGATGGCGACGGAGATCCGGCCGACTGCGGCCCCCTGAGCGATGGCGACGGGCCAGTCGTGATGGTCGGGCCCGAGGACGCCGCCGCGCTGCCAGGCATGGTCTACGACGCCGCGCCGGGCACTACCTTCGTGTTCGCGGACGGCACCTACGACATGTCCGCGAGCTTGCTGCACGTCACCACGCCGAACCTGACCTTTCGGTCCGAGAGCTACGACCGCGACAGCGTGATCCTCGATGGTGACCACGCGATTGGGGAGATCTTCTTGGTCTCGGCCTCGGACGTGCGAATCGCCCACCTCACGCTGAGCCGCGCCTACTATCACGCCATTCACGTCACCGGCGGAACCGATGAGAACACCGAGAACATCGAAGTTCACGATGTCGCGGTGATCGACCCGCGCGAGCAGGGAATCAAGGTAAATCCTTCGCCGGAGGGCCACTATTCGGATAATGGCAAGATCACCTGCTCGCACATCGAGCTGACCGACGCCGGGCGGCCGATCGTCGAGAATAATTGCTATACCGGTGGAATCGACGCGCACGCGGCCCGCGGCTGGGTCGTGCGGGACAATTACATCGAGGGGTTTTGGTGTGACGAGGGCCTGTCCGAGCACGCGATCCACTTTTGGGTCACGGGCCGCGATACGCTCGTCGAGCGCAACACGATCGTCGATTGTGCGCGTGGGGTCGGGTTCGGCCTCGGCGAGAGCGGCAATGGCAACACCCGCGATTATGGTGACGACCCCTGCCCGCAGGCGAACGGCGGCTACCTCGGTCACATCGACGGGAAGATCGTCAATAACATGATCTTCGCCGCTCGACCCGAGCTCTTCGATTCACAATACGGCTTCGACTCGGGCATCGCGCTCGAGCAGGCCTGCGGGGCCGAGGCGGTCCACAACACGATCGTCGCGCTCGAGCAGCCCTTCGTGTCGATCGAGTACCGCTGGCCGAACACCGACGCGGCGATCGTCAACAACCTGGTCTCGCACGACATCGTCATGCGCGACGGAGCCAGCGCAGAGGTCGAGGGCAACCTGACCGGGCAGGGGCTGGAGCACTTCGTCGACGGGCAGGGCGGGGATCTGCACCTCGGGGCGGGGTCGGCTGCGATCGACGCGGGGGGGCCGGGCTGGGCGGACTTCGACTTCGATCAGGAGCCGCGGGACTCGGTGCCGGACGTGGGCGCGGACGAGCGGGTGCGCTGAGTGACGATTTTCGGCACTCGTGCCGAAAATCGTCCCGTGCTCGATGTCCATTTTGCGGACTCCACGTGCCTGGTGGGC
>CBFGLP010000004.1:0-5652 GCA_965649595.1 uncultured Myxococcales bacterium
CTGGATCGGGAGATTGGGGCGTTCTTTTTGGGCAGCCCGCTGGCGATGCAGCAGGATCTGTTGGGCGAGGCCGCCAGCGAGGTGCTCGATTCGATGTTCAGGTAACCACCTCATGCTCAGAGCCGGTCACCAAGACCGATCTGAGCCCGCCATTGATAGCCCGCTGTCCAGCCCTAGACATCGAGCCTCACCACCCCAGATTTTTCGGCGTCACGCTCCGACTGGCCAAATGTGCCAGAGGCCGACTGTAAATGGACGGAGGCCGCTCCGACGTTGCGACCGCCTGGACGGTCTGGACTGGGAAGGCACACTGCAAGCTTGCATGGTCGAACCATGCAAGCTTGCACGGCCTGCTTCACTGCGCAGACACAGTCTAACGGCCACACGCGCGAACGAAGCCGAATAGAAATCATACGCAGCCGAGCCCAAGAAGATCACTCGAGACATTCACTGGTGGAACTATTGCTGCGACATGCCGCCCGTCCATCCTGCGCCCATGTTCCAAACGATCGTCTCGACCATCACCGCAGGGTGTCTGGCGCTCGCCAGCACGACGGCACTCGCCTTGCCAAACCTCGACGCCACTCCAACCGACTCATCCGAGCAGGTGCTCGAGAGCGGCTCGCTCGTCGACGACGAGGGCCGCCGAATCAGCTATGAGATCTGGATCGACGATGGCGTCATCTATGGAGACGCCCGCGTCGAAGACACTCACGGCAACCACCTCGAGCTTTGGCGCGAGGGCGACGTCATCCACTACGAGGGTGTGCTCGGAGGCGAAGCCGCCGCAGGCGAGCTGCCCGCGGACATCGACGCCAACACGGAGCAAGCGTTCTGCCCAGGATGGTTGGTGCTCTTGTGCATCGGTGCGGCCTTCCTGACCAGCGGCGGCTGTACGTACACGGGTGGATGCGTCGAGGGCGACAAACCCGAGACGGAAGTGCCGGACGGCCAAGGGGGGGTACCAGAGGAGGACGAGGAAGACGAACCTATCCCACCCGGTGGAGGTGACGCCGAGTGACGAGCGCCGGTCATGAGCACGGCCCCTTTGCCAGGCGACGGCACGTCCTCATCGCGCTCGCGGCCAGCATCGCCTATGTCCTGGTGTACCTGTGTCTCACCGCCGATCGAGGCATCCTCGGTATCCTTCGACCCTTCGGCCACCACGGAGACTGGACGGCCGAGGTTGCGACGCTGGCCCTCAGCGTCCGTTTTCTGCTGGTCGCGTTCGCTGCCTGGCTCGCGCTCGTCGCGTTCGACACGCACAGCGGGGTAACGTTTTGGCCACGAACATGGAAACCGCTCTTGACCCCCGCGCCGATCCTCATGATTAGCGCATTGTTGATATGGAAGATCGCCATAATATTGAACCCGAGCGATGATCGATTGGCCGCAGCCAAGCGAAACTATCGCATGATGCTCACCAGCGAGGGCCTCGACTGGAGCTGGTACCTGACCTTCATGACCGCGGGCGTAGTCATGGAAGAGCTACTCTTCCGAGTGCTGTTGCAGCGTGCCTTCGAAGGTTACATGTCCCCACGGCGCGCCATCTTCGTGCAAGCGGGCGTGTTTCTGCTCGCGCACGCCTATCTCTATGGCTACGGCCTCGGCATCTCCCAAGCCTTCGCCGGGCTCGTCTATGGCGTCGTGTTCATGCGTACGCGGTCGTTGATGGCCCCCACGCTGGTGCACTGGCTCGCGAACGTCACCCTCGCCACCATCCTCACCACGGGCGTCCCCCCGAGGTGACCGCCGAACCTCGCGCTACCGATCCAACAACTTATGCAGATTCGTCCGCTCCCACAGCACCGCCTCTGCATACTGCTCGAACTGCGCCTCCGCCCGCCGAAACTCGCGCGTGTGATACACCCGCCGCCCGTCGACGATCGGCATGTCGTGAATCTGGTGCAGCATCTCGTGATACACGACCCACGCGACGATGAAGCGCGGCACGTCCTCCGCGTCCAGCACCGGGTGAATGCGAATCAGCTGATCGTCGACCGTATAGCTGCCGAGCTTGATCGACTGCCGGCCCTTCTTGCGACGCGCCCGCGGACCCCAGGTGATCCGCGCCTGAATCCCGCTTTGGAAGTAGCGGGCGTTCAGATCGTCGAAGATGTCTTGCAGGTTGTGCCAGCGCCCCTGCACGTCGAGCGTAAAGGGCCGCGGCTGCGTGCGAGCGCGGATGTTCTCGTCGTTGACGTCGATGTAATGGCGCAGCAGCTCGGAGGCCTCGGCGTCCTGGGTCTCGGCGTAGGACGCGACCGCTCGCAGCACCCGCGGCGGGGCCTCGACGAACATGTGGTGGAGCCGGAAGGTGTAGACCCCCTGCCCTCGCTTGATCGAGAGCATCGTGCGGACGTTGTCGGTGATGACCACGCGCGGACGGCCGCGGCTGAGGTAGGCGCCGAGCCGGGCTTGCAGCTCGTTGCGCAGCAGCTCCTGCTCGTCCGTCGAGAGCTCGGGGTAGCGGCGGTCGTCGGCGTCGTCGAGCTCGTCCAGCTCGTCGAAGTCCTCGCAGGTGTGCTCGCGCTCGTGTCGCTCGAACACCTCGTCCTCGAACCAAGGATCGCTGTCGTCACTGGCCGCATCACCCGCGATCGCGTCGTCGATAGCGATCCCAGACGCCTCGGGGACGATCTTCAGGGCCCCAGCGCGGGCCCGACGGGCTGCAGGAGGGCGTGAGGACATGGACTCAGGCTCGCCAACTCGGCTCGGAGGGGCCGAGGTGCCGGAGAGAGAGCGGACGGTTGGGACCAGGGCCAGCGGGACCTTTGGGCTCATGCCGATCATGCCGATGGTGAGGCGAAACCCTCCCAACCCCCAGGGGGCTGACGAAGGCCAAGCGCCGCGCGTGCTCGAACGCCGCAGCGGCACCATGAGAATAGGTGCCGACCGACAGGCGATCGAATTTCGCGGATCCGCTCGGACGCTCCGGGACGATCATCTCGAATTTGCCTCGGCAGGTCGCTCGTGACTGGGGGTTCTGGCTGGGGATGATACCTTGCTTCGAGCACCCCGATCCCCGGATCACCTTATCCCAACCAGACAAGGACCGCAGCACCGTGCACTTGACCATCCTGCTGTTCGCGGGCCTGAGGCAACGAGCCGGGACGGCCGAGCTGATCCTCGAGCTGGATCCCTCCCCTCCCTCGCTGACGGTCGCCGAGCTGCGCCAGCAGATCGCAAAGGCCCACCCTGAGCTGGGCTCGCTCGATCACTGCCGCTTCGCCCTCGGGCATGAGTTCGTCGACGAGCACGAACACGTCGACCCTGGCCAGGAGATAGCGCTGATTCCGCCCGTATCGGGCGGTCACGACGAGCCTCGAAGCGATCCCCCTCGCCAGGTGGGGCCCCGAGCCGGAGTCGACCAGGAGGTCGAGATCGCCGGCACCCACGCACGCCTGAGCTCGTCGCCACTCTCGCTCGCGCAGGTGGTCGCGGCCGTCGAGCACCGCGGAGCCGGGGCCGTCGCGACCTTCACCGGCAACGTGCGCGAGCACAGCCGCGGAAAGACGGTCCGCTGGCTCGAGTACGAGGCCTACGCTCCGATGGCGCTCGCGGTCATGGACGCGATCGCCAGCCGGATCGAGGCCGAGCTGCCCGGCGCTCGCGTGGCGATCGCACACCGCGTGGGTCGGCTGGGCATCGGCGAGGCCGCGGTTGTCATCGCCGCCAGCGCTCCACATCGGGACGAGGCGTTTCGGGCCTGCCGCGAGGCGATCGAGCAGCTCAAGCGGGACGTCCCGATCTGGAAGAAGGAGTTCGACGATCAAGGCGGCGAGTGGATCGGGCGGGGACCATGAAGCGGCGCACGATCAAAGGGCTCTCGCTCGCGCTCGCGGGCGCGCTCGTAATCTTCGTCGGTATCGCGGTCGCGCGCTTCGACGCGATCATGTTGTGGGCGCTCGAGCCGGGGGCGCCCTTCGACCCGAGCTCGGTGCCGACACCACCCGATTATGCGCAGGCGGACGCGTGGAGTGCTCGCCCGGATCGCCAAGATCCTGCCGACGTGTCGCTGCCCGACTATCCAGCGATCGATCCAGCGCTCGCCCCCGTCGACGTCTTCTACTTGCACCCGAGCGCGTATGTCGGCTCTGGCTGGAACGGCTCGATCGATGACCCGAAGCTCGCCGAGGCGAGCGATCGCGGCGGCGCGCTGATCCAGGCGAGCGCGTTCAATGGATGCTGCGCCGTCCATGCTCCGCGCTATCGCCAGGCAAACCTGCTCGCGTTCACACATCCCAGCCCGGATGGGCAGCGCGCGATCGACCTCGCGTACACCGACGTGGCCGCGGCCTTCCACGCGTACTTGGCTGAGCACGAGCCCGATCGACCCTTCCTGATCGCCGCGCACAGCCAAGGCTCGGTCCTCGCGCTTCGGCTCGTACGCGAGGAGATCTCGGGCACGCCGCTGCGCGAGCGCCTAGTCGCGGCCTACCTGGTCGGGGTACCGCTCGACGCCGACGCGCTCGCGCGCGACCTCCCGGACGTGCCGATCTGCGAGGCGCCGGACCAGACCGGCTGCATCGTCGGCTGGAACGCTCGGGCGCCCGGGTACGAGCAAGGCAAGTTCGAGATGCCGGCCGCGTCGAGGGTCGTGTGCGTCAACCCGATCACCTGGCGACACGACGAGCTCGAGGCCGCCGCGGCGGACAACCCCGGGGCGGTGTTCTTCGACTCGGACGAGCCAGCGTTGCTGCCGGGCTTTGCCAGCGCTCGCTGTGAGGCGGGCACGCTGGTGGTCGCGGAGATCGGCGAGGTCCCGCGCGACTTCATGAGCCGGCTGCTCGATCGGGCGCTCGGCGAAGGCAACCTCCACCCGATCGAATATCAGCTGTTCTACGCGAGCATTCGCGCCAACGCCCAGGCTCGGGTCGACGCGTTCGTCGCCAAGCCTCGCTGATATCAGCGACGGATCTTCGCGTCCGCGTGCTCCAACCATGCGAGCAAGCGCGGCTGCTCGTCGATCAACCCGCGCAGCGGCGTGTCGACGGCCGGCCAGCGCATGCCGACCACGAACGCGTGGACGACCGCGTCGAGGCTCGAGGGTCGCTCACCGAGCAACCACGGTCCGCTCGGCTCGCTGAGCTCGACCAGCGCGGCGATCCGCGAGCGGGCCCGAGCGATCAGCTCCTCACGAGTGTGCCGCCCGGTCCCCTGCGAGTGCAGATCCTTCTTCACGCCCCGCCGCGCGAGCTTAGCTATCAGCCCCGCGATCGGCCCCGGTGCGCCGCCCTTGCGGATCGCCTCGGCGATCACCTCGCCGTAGGTCCGCCAGCCCGTGTCATCGATCCAGCGAAAGTGGACGGACGTGAAGTAGAGGTCCTCCTCGAGCATCGTCCGCAGCGCGGTCGCGAGCGCCCGCTGACGTGGGCTCAGCCAAGCATCGAGGTCGGCCAGCCCGCGCTCGCGCAGGTACTCGATCACGTGCTGAGAATCGCCGATCACTCGCCCCTCGTGCTCGATGTAGGGCAGCTTGCCGCGCGGGGCTCGGCCGAGGCTGCCGAGCTTCTTGAGGTAGGGCAGCTCGGCGAGGCGCAGGTAGGCCTCGAGCTTGTGGACGAACGGGCTGATGTCGAGCAGCTCGTCGACCTCGCCGAAACCTCGGACGATCAGATCACTGGACATTGGCTTAGTCGGCCCGTCCGG
>CBFGLP010000005.1:0-3979 GCA_965649595.1 uncultured Myxococcales bacterium
CGAGCACTGGCGATGGCGACGGCGACACGACCGAGACCGGCGACGGTGACGGCGACACGACCGAGACCGACACGACCGAGATTGGCGAGACCGAGACTGGCGATGGTGACGGTGATGCGTGCGCGGCAGAGTCGGACCTCGGGGTCGCGGAGCTGCTCGCGGGCGTCCAGCACATCATCGTGCTGTGCATGGAGAACCGCTCGTTCGATCACTACTTCGGCGCGCGCAAGCTCATCGAGGGTCAGCAAGACGTCGACGGGCTGAACGGCGACGAGACCAACGTCGACCAGCAGAACAATCCGATCGGCGTGTATCACCTGACCAACTACACGCCCGAGGATCCCCCGCACGGCTGGGATCAGGTCCACGCGCAGTGGAACGGCGGCGCCAACGATGGCTTCGTGATCGAGCACCAGAAGGTCCACGGCGACTCGATCAAGCAAGAGGTCATGGGCTACCACGTCCGCGAGGACATCCCGGTCCTCTACGCGCTGGCCGACGAGTACACGCTCTGCGATCGCTGGTTCTGCGCGCTGCTCGGGCCGACCTGGCCCAACCGCTACTACCTGCACTGCGGCACCTCCGACGGCAAGACCAACAACTCGCCGCCGCTGCTCGGGCCGACGACGATCCAGGACGTCTGCGACGACGCCGGGATCAGCAACATGAACTACTACGGCGACGTGCCCTGGAAGTGGGGCGCGTTCCCGCTGCTCGGCTTCGCTGGCACCGACAGCATGGACGAGTTCTTCGACCGCCTCGACGACGGCACGCTCGAGCAGGTCGTGATCATCGACCCGGGCTTCACCAGCAACGACGATCACCCCGACCACGACATCCAGCTCGGCCAGGCGCTGATCGCCACGGTCTACGAGGCGCTCGCGCAGTCGCAGTACTGGGATAAGTGCCTGTTGCTGATCACCTACGACGAGCACGGCGGCTTCTATGACCACGTGCCGCCACCGACCACGCCGGACGCCGATGGACCAGAGTACCAGCAGCAGGGCTTCCGGGTCCCGGCGGTCGTGATCGGTCCGCACGTCCGCAAGGGCTGCGTCGTGCACACGGTGTTCGACCACGCCTCGTTCCCGGCCACCGTCTGCCGCAAGTTCGGGCTCGCGCCGCTCAACGAGCGGGTGGCCAACGTCGCGGACCTCTCGGTCTGCATCGATCCGACCAAGCTCGACGATCCGCAGCCGCCGGCGCCGCTGCCCAAGCTCGTGATCGACGTGAAGAAGGTGATGGCGCGGGTCGGCGTGACTACCTCGCAAGAGGAGCTCTTCATCGCGACCGGTAACTGGCCGATCACCCCGGAGTTCACCGACCGCGAGCGCGCACGGATCACGCGGCTGCTCGAGCGGGGTGAACGGCTCGGCGTGGTCGAGCTGCGCTGATCCGGCTCGATCGGCCTATCCTCCCGCAGTGCCGATCCACGAGGAGCGAGCGGCGATCGAGCTGGACCCGCTGCTCGGCAAGCGCCTGCGCTGCATCGCCGACGCGGTGCTGCCCGGCGAGCCGGTCGCGGATCTGTGCTGCGATCACGCCTGGCTCTCGATCGCGCTCGTGCGCGCCGGGCGAGTCCCGCGAGCGATCGCGGGCGACGTTCATCCAGGTCCGATCGCCCGCACCAACCAGGTGCTCGCCCAGCTCTCGCTCGCAGATCGGATCAGCTTGCGCCACGGCGACGGCCTCGACGTGCTCGAGCCAGGCGAGGTTGCGAGCGTGGTGATCGCGGGTGTCGGTGCGCCGCTGGCCGCTCGCTTGCTCGAGCGCGGCCACGCGAGCGGGCGCCTCGTCGGTGTCCGCCGGGTGATCGTTCAAGCCAACGACGTGTTCCCGCGCCTCGGCGAGCTGCGTGCCCGGCTCGCCGCGCTCGGCTGGGGCCTGGTCGACGAGCGGCTGGTGCACGAGCACCAGCGCTTCTATGTGGTCCTGATCGCCGAGCCGCTGCCTGCGGGCTCACCCTTGCGCGACGCGATCGACCGCGAGCTGGGTCCTCGTCTTCGACGCGGCGAAGATCCGCTCTTCGTCAGCTGGCTCGCGCACGAGCGCGCCCGCGTCGCCGCGGTGCTCGAGGGCATGCAGCGTGGTGCTCCGGATCCCGAGCACCGAGCCCGCTTCGCGTGGTGGCTCGAGCAGCTGATCGCTCATTCGGGTGGTTCGTCGGGCTCGGGCTCGTAGCTGCCCAGGCACAGCGCCTTGCGCTCGATTACCTGACTCTCGCGCCCGAACAGCACCGCCCAGGTGGCTGCGAGCTGCTTCTCTTTGCGAGCCTCCTCGCGCCGCAGCTCTCGCTCGTCCTCGGGCACGACGATCCAGCCGAGCAAGAAGAGCGGCATGAAGAAGGGCAAGATCAACAATTCCATGAGATCGAGGCTAGCCTCTGCGGCCCTCACGTCCACCGGAGCAAGCCGCCATCGAGCTTGGTGATCGGCCCGTGTCCAGGATCTCCGAGGCGTCGGCGCGAAGCGCTGCCGATCGAGCGAGCGCCCAAACACTGCCGACGGTCCGGCGAGTTGGCCCTCCGCTAGCGCTCCGGTAGCCCAAGGGCGGAGGGTCGGACAGGGGGCTCGCCGGATCCATGAAGACAGTCCGGCGCATGGGTTAGCGAGCCAGCCACTGATATTCTCGCCGCCGTGCGCCGCTGGAGCCTGTCCGATCTCGCGCTCGCTCGACCTGTCTCGGTCGGGATGTTCTTGATCGCGGTCGTCCTCCTGGGGTTCATCGCGACGTTCCGGCTGCCGCTCGCCTTCTTGCCCGCGGGCACCGTCTCGCAGGTCCGGATCAACGCCGACATCACCCGCAGCTCGCCCGAGGTGCTCGAGCGCGAGGTCATCCGTCCGCTCGAGGAGGCCGTCGCGGGCGTCCGGGACCTCGAGCGCATGCGCGTGTCGAGCGGCACCTGGGGCGTGCGGATGAACCTGGAGTTTCGCCCCGGCACCGACATCGACGCCCGCAAGCTCGAGCTGCGCGAGCGCCTGGATCGGGTCCGCGGCGAGCTGCCGGATCTGGTCGAGAACCTCTCGATGGTCTCGTCGCAGGGTCCCTCGGACGAGCCGATCATGCGCGTCCGGATCGCCGGCGACCAGCAGCTCGACGAGCAGTACTACTTGATCCAGGCCCGCGTGATCCGAGCGATCGAGCGGATCGACGGTGTCGCGCGAGTCGAGATGGAGGGCCTCGAGCCACCGGAGCTCGAGGTCGCCCTCGATCTCGACGCCGCGCGCAGCCACGGGGTCGACCTCGCGCAAGTCGGCGGGGTCGTGCGAGCGGCTCAGCGAGGTCGCAGCCTCGGCACGCTCCGTCAGCCGACCACCGACATCGGCGTGCGAAGCCCCGGCGCCCCACCGGAAGCCGAGCATTTTGCTGCGCTCCCGCTCACCCGTGGCGCGGCCGGCCGGAGCGCGGCGACGGGCACGACGGTCACGGGCACGGCCGCGACGACGACCACCAGCACGACCGGCGCGACCGAAGCTGCGACGACGCCGACCGACGCCGCCGCGACGACGACCCGCACCAGCGTGCCCAGCTTCGCCCGCCTCGGCGAGGTCGCCCACGTCGATCTCCACCCCAAGGAGCAGCGCCGCGGCAGCCGCTTGAACGGACGCCCCGCGATCAACCTCGAGGTGTTCGCCGATGCCGGGGCCAGCCCGGTCGAGGTCTCGGCCGAGGTCCGCGAGCTCGTCGCGTCGCTCGCCAGCGACCCTGCGCTCGTGGGCGTCGAGGTGGCGGTGTTCGAGGATCAAGGCGAGGTGATCCTCGAGACCCTCGGTGACCTGCGCGACACCGGCATCTACGGCGGCCTGATCGGCATGGTCGTGCTGTTCGGCTTCCTGCACCGCTGGCGGACCACGCTGATCGCCTCGCTCTGCGTGCCCCTGAGCGTGCTCGCGGCCTGCGGCGTGCTCTTCCTGCGCGGCGAGGAGCTCAACTGCATCGTGCTGCTCGGGCTCGTGCTCGGCGTCGGCATGCTGATCGA
>CBFGLP010000006.1:0-15383 GCA_965649595.1 uncultured Myxococcales bacterium
GCGGTGATACTCGATTGCGAGCAGCGGATCGCCAGCGCTGCGGATCAGCACGTCGAGATCGGGCGCCATGCCTCCGAGCGCGCCGAGCCACCACGTGCGCCGACCGAGCCGCTCACCGACGACCGCCTGCGCGAGCGCGGCCCCGAGGGCACCTTGGGTGATGGGATCCACCGCGGCAACACTAACAGTCGGTCCCGCGAGAGCCGAATGCGACAAAGGCGGCAGGGGGCACCCTGCCGCCGCACGAGCGTGGATCAGCGCTCGGACCAGACCCGGTCAGGCCGCGCGCACCTCCGGCGCGAGCCCAGGATCGTTGGCCGCGGCGGAGGTCTCGAGCGCGGCGACGGGCTTGGTGAAGGTGCGGGTCTTCAAGAAGCGCAGGAACGCGGCGAGCGGCGTGCTCGGCAGGCTCGCGAAGTACTCGATCGCCGTATAGAGGTTGCCGAAGGTCTCGGCGATGTCCTGGAACCTCGGGTTGCCCTCGATGTTCTCGCGCCGCAGCGGCTTGCAGTGGTCGGGATCGGCCCGGAACTCGCGGACGTGCGCGAGCAAGCGGCCGTGATAGCTGGGGTCCTCGATGATCGCTCCGATCGACTCGGTCCGCGGGTGCGTGCCCGCGATCATCTGCTCGATCTGTCGCTCGAGCTCGTCGAGCCCCCCGTCGTAGAGCGCGAGCAGCTGGAGGTCGTAGATCGGGTCGGCGTGGGTCACCTGCATGAGGTGACCGATGATCGCGTCGCGGTGCGACATGAACCCGGTCGGGTCCATCATCGACGCGGGATCGTCGAGGAAGCGCAGCAGCGCGTGGAAGCTGAACGTGATGTCCTTGGAGCGGTAGTAGTCCGCGGCACAGGGCACGATGAAGTGGCGGAACATGTCCAGAGATCCGAAGATCATCTGGGTGCGATTGGGGACGCGCTCGACATGGCCCAACTCTCGTAGCTTGTGGAGTCGGCCTCGGATTCGGCTCGGAAAGGCGTAGTTGGCGAGGGCGTGCAGCGCTCGCTCGACCTTGCCGCGGATGGCCTCGCGGTCACCGATGGTCCGCCGAATCAAGGTCCACTTGCTCTCGCGGAATCGCGCAGGAACCTCACTCATGTGAAGGTCGTAGCGCGCTGAATTGGGGCGCGGCAAGGACTATTTGTAGATTACAGGTGAGAGATTAATTTTGTCCTGGAAGAGGGATGAAATAGATCGCCGACAACATTGTTTATTTACCAATTTAATGGCTTTCTGTTGTATTTCGTGGGTCAAGCGCCGATATCCTGGGAGCCTTCGTGATCGTCGTTCACATGTATAATATACAGTCATAAACGATATAATTTGTGAAGGCTTTGAAATACCCAAGTGTGCAAGCGTTTGCGCACGAATTTAGGCCCCTGATCAGGCCCCGCGAGGGCTCGTCCAGGACCGGTCATCGGCCCTGCTTCAAAACCTCGAAGTTGGCCGCGAGAGGCGGCCTCGCGTGTGGGTCGACCCGCTGGTACATAGCCGGCGCGATGGCCCTCGCTCGCCGCATCGATCGCATCGTCAAGCGCTTGACCGGGCGCGAGCAGCCGAACCTCGAGGGGTTGCCGGTGTGGATGCACCCGATCGAGCTCTCGCAGGTGAGGGCGATCGTGCAGAGCCTCGCGCCGCGACGGGTGCTCGAGTGGGGCGCTGGCGGCAGCACGCGGGCGATGCTCGAAGAGGGCGCGTTCATCCAGCGCTACGTGTCGATCGAGCACAACCGCCAGTGGTACGAGCTGGTCCGCGACAAGGTCCGGGATCCGCGGCTCGAGCTGCGCTTGGTCGAGCCGAGCGAGCCCGAGCCCAAGTTGCTCGAGCAGGGCAGCGCGGCCGAACGCAAGGCCCGGCGCGAAGCGATCACGGCTTGGCGCCTGCGGGCGGAGCGAGACCTCGCGCTCATGCGTGCGTACGTGGAGCTCCCGGCCAGCCTCGGGGAGACCTTCGACTTCGTGCTGGTCGACGGGCGGGCGCGGAGCTTCTGCATCCGGACGGGCTTTTCGCTGCTGCGTCCGGGCGGGGTGCTCGTGCTCCACGACGCGCAGCGGCCCGAGTACCATGAGGCCATGCACGCGATCGGGCGGGCGATCTTCCTCGAGCCCTGGGAGCAGGGCCAGGTCTGCTTCGTCCGCAAGGACGACTGAAGGGTGGCAGCCAAGCAGAGCGTCGAGTCGGCTCCCCAGGCGCCGATGGCAAGCGAGCCGAGCGAGCCCCCAGGCCCGCCGCGCAAGTCGGAGGCCGAGCAGGCGGGCGTCCTGGTCTGGGGCAGGATCGCTGCGAAGATCTCCGAGGTGCTGACGCCGCTGCTGCTCGCGCGGCTGCTCGGCAAGGCCGACGTCGGCGCCTTCGCGGCGCTGTTCGTGATCTACGAGACGGTGCTGGTGTTCCTCACGGCCGGCATGCCTCGCGCGGCGCTCTACTTCCTCGGTGATCGCTCGCTCGCCGATCGCCGGGCAACCGTGGTCCGCATGACTCGCTTCATGCTCTGGCTCGGAGCCGCGGCGGGCCTGGTGCTGGCGAGCATCGGCTGGTTGGCCGACGACCTCCTGCGGGTGATCGGCGAGTGGATGGTGTCGACCTTCGGCACCGCCAAGCCCGACCCGCTCGGGCCCGAGTACGGCTACCTGACCTTGCTCGGCCTCTACGCGCTGGTCGACGTACCGACCCGGATCTTGCCCAGCGTGCTGCTCGCCGAGGGCAGGCCCAAGGCCTCGGCCGGGGTCGGCGTGGTTCGCTCGCTCGGGATGGTGCTCGCCACGATGATCCCCGCCGCGGTCGGCTGGGGCGTCGGCGGGATCATGGCCGGCACCATCGTGTTCGGGTTCGCCTACGCGCTCTACTCGCTGTGGTGGTTGGCTCGGCTCTACCGCGGCGTCCCGCCGGCGGAGCGCTCGCTCGCGGGCCGCAGCATCCCGAGCATGCGCGAGCTGAACCGCTACGCGCTCTCGCTCGGCATGACCGACATCGTCAGCAAGCTCAACGCCAACCTCGATGTCTGGCTGATCGTGATCTTCTTCGCGACCGAGCAGGTCGCCGAGTTCAAGTTTGGTGCCTGGCAGCTCCCGATCGTCACGACGATCGCCTACTCGGTCGGCGACGTCTACGTGGGCCCGTTCAAGAAGCTGTTCAACGAAGGCAAGGGCCGCGAGGCGCTGGCGATCTGGCGCGAGTCGATCACCAAGGTCTCGCTGATCGTGGTCCCGATCTCGGCGGTGTTCGTGATCGCGGCCGAGGAGTTCGTCACGCTCGCGTTCACCGACGCCTACATCGCGGCGGCGCCGGTGTTCCGCTGCTACTGCCTGCTGACGGCCATGCGCGTGACCGCGTTCGGCAACGTGATGCTCGCGGCCGGTCGGCCCGACTACGTGCTGCGCTCGGCTGGGTTCACGCTCGCCTCGAACCTCGTGATCTCGGTTCCGCTGGTGCTGGTGGTCGGCTTCGTGGGCGCGGCGATCGGCACCGTCGTCGCGTTCGTGCCGACCGTCTTCTACTACTGCTGGTTCATCGCCAAGGCCTCTCGCGTGTCGGTGCGCGACACCTTCCCGCTGTGGGCGTACTTGCGGGTGGTGCTGGTCTGCGCCCCGGTCTGCGGATTGGCTTGGTGGCTCAAGCTCGCGCTCGTCTGGCATCCCGCGGCGGAGCTCGGCGTCGTGGCGCTGATCGTGACGGTCGGCTTCGCGCTGCTCGGCACCGCAGTTGGACTGATCACTCGCGACGACTGGCGCTTCGCGGCAGATTGGGCGCGGCTGCGGCAGATGAAGTAGCTCGACCGAGGCCCTTCGAGGGGCCTCGTGACCTGCGCATGGAATTCTCTGCGACATTCCTGTCGTGGCCGCGCTCACCCGCGAGTCATGCTCACGTCGCCGTCATGAACTGCGCTGACGGAAGCTGGGCCGAAGGCGCCATATCGACTAGCATCCTCGGCCTCGCAGCGGCCTTGCCCCGACATGGAGAGCCCGAGCAGCCCTTCGGATCACGCGATGCTCGAAGCGTCGGAGCCCCCTTACAACCGAGTCGCCGCTGCGTCGGCGAGCACGATCGTGCGTGATCGTGCCGCCGCCACGACGCCGAGCGACGGACCGAGCTGGGACCGCGCCTTCGATCTGCTCAGCGCGGTGGTCGGCGGCATCGTGCTCATGATGATCCTCGTTGTCTTTCGCGACTACGGGGTCACTTGGGACGAGACCTGGCACCTGACCTACGGGCGCCACGTCATCCACTGGTACAGCTCGGGCTTCACCGACGAGAACGCGCTGACCTACCGAGCCGACTACCTCTACGGCGGCGGCTTCGACGGGCTCGGTTACCTCGCCCGACAGATCTCGCCCTACGACGAGTACCAGACGATCCACCTGTTCGGGCCGCTGGTCAGCCTGTTCGGTCTGCTCGGGGCGTGGAAGCTCGGCCGCCTGCTCGGCGGGCCCGCGGCAGGCTTCGCCACGCTGGTGCTCTTGGTCCTGACGCCCGAGTGGTGGACCCACATGTTCAACAACCCGAAGGACATGCCCTTCGCGGTCGGCTACGTGTGGGCGCTCTACTACGAGATCCGGATCCTCCGCATGCTGCCAGCGATCCCGCGCGCCGAGTGGGTCAAGCTCGGCATCGCGCTGGGCGTGGCGATGAGCGTGCGGATCGCTGGCCTGCTAGCGATCTGTTACTTGGTCATGCTGCTGGGGCTGTGGGTGCTCTGGCAGGCGCGCGAGCGCAGGAGCTGGACGCTGATCCCCCACTACGTCGGGCGGCTCGGCATCCCGCTCTTCATCAGCTCGGCAGGGGCCTGGGCGCTGATGCTGGTGCTGTGGCCGTGGGCCCAGCTCGACCCGCTGCGGCGGCCGCTGATCGTGCTCTCGCGCATGTCGGCGTTCAACCTGCACGAGCGGAACATGCCCTTCGGCTACGGGCGGAAGATCTCCACGCTCGAGCCGCCGCCCGACTATCTGCTGCGCTACTTCGGGTTCAAGATGCCCGAGCTGACGGTCGCGCTCGTGCTCGTGGCGCTGGTCGTGGTGATCGTCCGGCTGGTCCGGCTGCGCAAGACGGCGAAGGCCCGCAAGCGCGCGCTGACGCTCGAGCCGGGCGCGCAGGGGGCCGAGGTGCTCGACACCACCGACCTCGCGCTCGAGCGGCGGCGGCTGGCAGCGGCCTGCTTCATCGCCTTCGCCCTGATCTTCCCGCCGGCCTACGCGATCATCAAGAGCTCGCCGCTCTACGACGGCCTGCGTCACTTCCTGTTCTTGGTCCCGATCCTCACCGTCGTCACTGGCGTGACGCTGGTCGCCGGGCTGCGCTGGCTCGCCCAGCGCTCGCAGGTGGCCGCGTGGGCCGGCTACTTCGTGGTGCTCGGGTTTTGCGTGCGAATGATCTGGTCGATGATCCAGATCCACCCGCACCAGGCGGTGTGGTTCAACCAGCTCGTCGGCGGGCTGCCCGGGGCGTTCGGCCGCTACGACACCGACTACTACGGCAACAGCTACAAAGAGGGCTTCGAGACCCTGCGCGAGCACTTGTGGAAGACCGAGCGCGAGCGCTTCTTGGCCGCGCCCTACACGGTCGCCGCGTGCATGCCCGACTTCGTCGCCCGCGAGTACCTCGGGGCCAACTTCGAGCTGCGTCCGCGCGGGAGCAAGGCCGACTTCTGGATCGGCTACACGCGCAACAACTGCTACCTGCAGCACATCAAGTCTCCGGAGCTGACCCGGGTCGAGCGCTTCGACACCTTGCTCGTGCTCATCCGCGATATGCGTTCGCAGAGTCGGGAGCAGCGCAAGTACGAGATCGACGAGGTCTTGGATCTGCCCTTGGATCCCGATGACGACGAGCCCGAGCGCGAGGGCGAAGCCGAAGAAGACGACGGCGATGATCCTGATCGCATGGGCAAGGTCGAGGCCCGGCCACGGCCCACTCGGGCGAGCCCGACTCGGCCGGGCCCGACTCGGCCAAAGTCGAAGCCTGGTTCCAGCGCGAGCAGCACAGGCCGCCGCACGTTGGAGAGTGATATTCCGCTCCGCTCATCGTCCGACGACGAGATCGGTCCGAGCGAGTGAAGGCACCAAGGACATGAGCATGCAGGCCAAGCAATCGAGTCGGGCGCCCGCGGCCGAGGGGTCGAGTGGGAGCTTGGCCGCCCAGCCCGGCTGGGCGGAGCTGCGAGAGGCGGCCAGCGAGCTGCATGCGGCTCAAACCCTGATCGGCGATCCGGTCGCGGATCCACGCACGGCGCTGGTTCACCTGCGTCGCTTCTGGCGAGGGGTGCTCGCGGCGGCGCGGCTGTCGGGGCACGCCACGGCCAGCGATCTCGGGGCGTGGGCCGAGGCAGCCGAGCTCCCGGGTCTCGGCCGCGCGGGCACGCGTCGCTGCCTCGCGCAGTGGCGCGCGTGGGGCTCGGTCGGAGCCGACCAGAGCGAGCCGCTTGTTCGTCGCGGCGCCCTGCGGACCCACGTCAAGGACGCTCGCGCGCTCTTCATCGCGCTCGAGCTGGTGATCGGTGGCAAGAAGCTCGCGGCCCGTCGCCGCCGACTGACGATCGCCGCGATCGTGCCCTTGCTGCTCTTGGCGCCCGCGATCGTGTGGGTCGTGGTGTCCGACGAGCTGCCCGGCAAGGGCCCCTGGCGCGGCGAGTATCATGCCGACCGCGAGCTCGAGGACGAGCCCGTGCTGCGCCGCGACATGGACGTGGACTTCGACTGGGACAAGTCCGCGCCGATGGACGAGATCCCGCCCGACAAGTTCTCGGTCCGCTGGGACACCTGCCTCGAGCTCGACGAGCCGGCCCACCTGATCCTGCAGGTCCGCGCCAACGATGGCGCGCGGGTGTTCGTCGATGGCGAGACCCTGATCGACGCGTGGGAGCGCGACGCCAAGACCCGCCGGCGGGGCTTCGGCAGCGGCGAGCTCGATCTCGAGGCCGGCATCCACCACCTGCGCGTCGAGATGTTCGAGGGCTTGTCGACCGCTGGGATCACGCTGGTCGGCTCGCTCGATGGCGGCGTGCCCAAGCCGCTGCCGCTCGATCGGCTCCACTACCCGGGCGACGAGATCGACGAGAGCGATCCCTGCGCCGCCCTGCGCTAGTCGTTGGCTCGGCTGGTCGTCCAGGCTCTCCACCATGTCGACGCCCGAACGCCTGGACGAGCCTCGCCAACCCGGCCGAGGCTGGCTTCGTTCGGGTTGGCGCCACCTGATCGCGCTGGTCTTGCTGCTCGTGTGCGGGACCTTGCTGTGGACCAGCGAGCGCGGCCGCTCGCTGACCGCCGACGAGCCGCTCCACTTCGTGCGCGGCGTGTCTTACTGGTGGACCGACACCGCGCGGCTCAGCTACGCCCATCCGCCGCTGGCGAACGCGCTCACGACCCTGCCTCGGGCGCTCGACGGCGACGAGCCGGCCTCGCCCGACGACCCCGAGGGGCCAACGCGATCGGAGCAGCTGCAGCGGCTGCGCGGGTTCGAGGAGGTCAACCCGCTCTCGCTCTCGCGCTCCTACTTCGGGCTCGACTTCGACGCCGCCAAGCAGGAGCTGATCGGCGCGCGCCGGATGATGATGCTGTGGACGCTGGCGCTCGCGGCTAGCCTCTACCTGTGGTGCGAGCGGCGATGGGGGCTGGCCGCGGGCCTGTTCGCGCTGGTGCTCGCGACCACCTACCCGACCTTGCTCGCGCACGGCCAGCTGATGACCACCGATCTGCCGGCGGCCGCGACCACGTTCTGGGCCCTGATCGCCCTGATCGCGTGGATCGAGCGCCCGGGTTGGATCGCAGTGCTCGGGTTTTGCCTCGCGGCCACGGCGATGGTGCTGGTCAAGCACAGCGGCCTGATGTCGGTCGTCCTGATGAGCGGGATCCTGCTGGTCGTCGCCCTGCGTGGGCGCGGTGGCTTCGTCGATCCTCGCCGCGCTCGCCGGACGCTGATCGTGCTCGGCCAGCTGGTGCTCGTCGCGGTCGTGATGACGGGCTTGATCGCGCTCGCCTACAAGTGCGATCGGGTCGGCCTGAGCGTGGCCGAGATCCTCGCCGAGCCCGAGCCGAAGAACTGGATCACCAACCGGACCGAGGACAAGTCGTCGCTCCTGAGCTCGCCGATCGCCAAGCTGCCCGAGAGCTGGCGCTTGCCCTTCCCTTATCCCTGGCTGCAGGGGCTCGCCACGGTGTCGGCCCAGAACTCGCTCGGGCACGGCCGCTACTTCATGGGCGAGGTCGGCGAGGGCTGGCATCCGGCTTACTTTCCGGTGCTGCTGTTCGCCAAGACGCCGACCGGGACGCTGGTGCTGCTCGGCCTCGGCGCGCTGCTGGCTTGGCGGGGTCGTCGGCAGCTCGGCGTCGCGACCCGCGTGCTGCTGGCCTTCGCCCTGATCGTGCTCGCCAGCGCTTGCATGTCGCGGATCAACATCGGGGTCCGCCACGTGCTGCCGCTGATCCCGATCCTGCTGGTGCTCGCCGCCCGAGCGGCCGACTTGGCTTGGCGAGCCGCTCCGGAGCTGCCTCGCTGGCTGCGGTCGAAGCTCCGCGCCCGCGTGTTGGTCGGTGCTTGCTTGCTCGGCAACGCAATCGGAGCCGCGTGGACCTTTCCGACCTGGCTCGGCGACTTCAACCTGCTGGTCGGTGGGCCGAAGGGCGGCCACTACATCAGCGTCGTGGGCGAGGACTGGGGGCAGGATCTCGGCGACTTCGCCGAGCTGGCCCACGAGCGAGGCTGGAAGCGGATCGCCTACTACACTCGCTTCGGTATGCGGCGCACCGAGCTGCGCTCGCTCGGCGTCGAGATCAGCCCGCTGCGCTGCAACCGGCCCTATCACGGGAAGCTGCCCGTGGTGATTCACCTCGACGACTGGATCACGCAGCGCGAGCGCTGCTTCGAGTGGCTGGGCGAGCGCGAGCCGGACGTGGTCGTCAATCACCACATGCTGGTGTTCGAGCCGGATCCGAACGCCCCGCCGCCGCCGAAGCCCAAGGCCAAACGAACCAAGGCCAAGCAGGCCAAGGCCAAGCAACCCGCGCCGAGCAAGCCTAAGGCGCCGCAGCCAACTGCGCCCGAGCCCGAGCCGACGAAGCCAGCCGAGGCCAAGATCGAGTGAATCGAACCTGCCTTCCGGCGCGAGGCTCGGTTGTGGCTGCAGGGCCGCGAGCGGGCAGCGACGTGCCGTCGAAGGGCTGCCCCGTGACCCTCTTGCACGCCCGTGTGGTCATGCTGCACTCGTCGCCCATGCTCAGCCAGACCAGCCAGACCAGCCAGCTCAGCCAGCTCAGCCAGACCAGTCAGCTCTCCTCGGGTCTACCCCTGGCTTCCTTCGTGCTGCTAGCGAGCGTGCTGCTCTCGACCGGCTGTCCCAAAGGCGGGGCCGCTACGGACACCGGGGGAGTCGAAGAAGGTGGCGCCGAAGGTGGCGGTGATGGCCCATGCAGCCCGGACGAGTGCGGGCCGCAGCCTGGCATGCCCAACATGCTCTGCCCCGACGGCCAGACGATGGCCGGGCCGGGCGAGTGCAAGCGGATCAACGGCGTCTGTCAGTGGGAGATCGTCGAGTGCCCGGCGGGTCCAATGTGTGGCGGCATTGGTGCGATCGAGTGCCCGGACGGGCAGATCTGCGTCGATGATCCCAAGGACGACTGCGATCCCAATCAAGGTGGGGCCGACTGTGCGGGCATGTGCATCCTCGAGCAGTCCTGCGGCGGGTTTGCGGGCAAGCCCTGCCCGAACGGGATGGCTTGCATCGACGACCCGGACGACGATTGCGATCCGAACCAAGGCGGAGCCGACTGCATCGGCACCTGCGTGCCGCAGCCCTGAGCGTTCGCGTTCGCCTCGCCCGACCAACGAGGGTCCAAGGCCCCCAGCCGAGCCCCGGGTGATGAGCACCCACGACCGCCGACGATCGCGGTAAAAAGGTGCATGGATTGCTTGCACCGGTCGCTGATCCTCCCCCTCGCGATCCCCCTCGTGCTCGGCCTCGCGTGCACGCGCGACAACCCGGCGTTCGAGACCGGTGGCAGCGATGACGTCGCCGACGAGGCGAGCGCGGGCGAGAGCGAGACCCACGGGACCAGCGACACCGAGGACCCCGTGTGCGAGTTCGACGAGGGCCAGCCGCTCACGATCACGGTCGCGCAAAACTGCGGTGAGAACGAGGAGACGCCGACCCGCTACGATCGCTGGTTCAGCATCTCTGCGGTCGAAGGCGATCGCTGGCGGGTGGTCCCCTGCCTCGAGGGCTGCGGCGACACCTGCGAGTCCGACGGGATCCCCAACTACTTCTCGGTCGCGCCCTTCAACCTCGGCGAGCTCGCGGGCGAGCAGCAGTGCATCCACGCCTACGCGCTGCGCTCGGTGTCCGATCCCAACAGCTGCGAGTACGATGCGCTCGCGCTGTGGCGCTATGGCGAAGCGCGGCCGCTGCTGGTCGCGGCCAACGGCCCGCTGCGGATCGACGAGGCGATGGCCGCCAGCATCGGTGCAGACATCGGGGTCGAGCCGCTCGACGGCTGCTCGTGCGAGGCGCTGGCTGAGGGGTGCTGCCCGCCAGAGGAGTCGCCGGGCCAGTGGGTGTTCACGATCGCCGGCGACGAGTTCCAGGTTGGGGACGTGACCACGTTCGACAACCTCGGGTACGAGCTCCACGCCCTGCAGGCCCACAACCCCAGCGGTTGCGAGGGGGACCTACGAGCGGCGTGGGCGTTGGTTCGGATCGATTAGCCGCGCTCGCATTCGCAAAAATGCGCGCCGACGTCCGGCTCAGCCGCCGCGGCGCGTGGAGGGTTGCGCCGGGACCTCGCGCGCGCGGGCCAGCAGCTGCCAAGCCATCGGACCCGAGCCGATGTCGAACGTCGCCGATCGCAGCTCGACGATCTCCAACACCGGCTCGACCGCCTCGACCAGATCGCGGGCCGATCGGCGCGGCGGCCCCTGGTCGCGCTCGGGCCCCTCGGTGCTGCCAGCCAGGCTCAGCCAGTGCCCGCCCTTGCCGAGCACGCGGCTGACCTGCCGAGCGAATTGGGCTCGCGCCGGCGCGTCGTCGAACACGTGCAGGACCCCGCGGTCGAACACGAAATCAAACGGCGCTTGGTCGAGCTGTGCGGTCAAAAAGTCGAGCACCACGAAGCGAAGGCGCGCGCCGGCGGCTTCGCGCTTGGCCTCGGCTTGGGCGATCGCGCGGGCCGAGATGTCGACGCCGAGCACATCGAAGCCGTGCGCCGCCAGCCACAGCGCGTTGGTCCCCGTCCCACAGCCGACCTCGAGCGCCCGACCCGGAGCGATCGTGCCGCGCTCGATCAGCTCGACGAGGTGCGGAGCCGGTTGTCCAGTGTCCCAAGGCAGACTGCCGGTCGCGTAGCGCTCGTCCCAGTCGGGCAGTGACATGCCCGGAGTCTAACGCCACGGCTCGGGCTAGGTTACCGAGCCAGACAAGGCGTTAGCCGCCAAACAGGCTCGGCAGCGGGTCGTGTCCGCCTTGCCCGACCCGATCGACCGACACCCCGAGCGCCTGCACGATCGCCAGCAGCAGGTCGCCATACGCCGTGCCGGGGTCGTGCATCACGTGCCGGCCTGGGCTGATCGCGCCGCCACACGAGCCCGCGACCAGGACCGGCAGATCATCGTGGCTGTGCGAGCTCCCGTCGGACAGCTCGCTGCTCATCAGCACCAGGCAATTGTCGAGCAGGTTGCCCTCGCCATCGGGCGTCTCGCGCAGCCGATGCAGCAGGTACGCGAGCTGCTCGACCTCCCAGGCTTCGATCCGTAGCAGGTCCTTGATCTTCTCGACGTCGCCCGCGTGGTGCGAGAGATCGTGATGCGTGCTGGTGATCCCGAGCTGCGGATAGCTGCGCGTCGACGCCGAGTTGCCGAGCATGAAGGTCAGCGAGCGGGTCAGATCGCAGCGCATCGCCAGGATCATCAGCTCCGCCATCACCCGCGCGTGCTCGCCCGCGTCCGCGAAGTCGACGTCGAGCTCGAGCTCGAGCCCGCCAGTCTCGCAGACCGCCGCGGGCTGCTCGATCCGTCGCTCGAGCGCTCGCACCGAGTCGAAGAATTCGTCGAGTCGGGTACGGTCGCTGACGCCGACGCGCGTGCGCAGCTCGTGGATGTCTGCGGTGACGCTGTCGAGGGCGCTGCGTCGCAGGGCTCGACGACGCTCCCGCTCGCTCGCGCTGGCTTGCGGATCGTAGCCAGCGAAGAGCAGATCGAAGGCCATCTGCGGTGAGACGATCTTGCTCAGCGGCGTGCGCGGCCCGGCCCACGAGATCGAGCGCGAGTAGGCGCAGGCGAACCCGTTGTCGCAGTGACCGACGCCCGCGCCTCCGCCTTCGAGGCCGAGCTGCAGCGAGTGCAGCGGCGTCTGCCCGGCGATGTGGTCGGCGTAGAGCTGGTCGATCGAGGGTCCGAGGTAGATGTCGGTCTCGCTCTTGCGGGGTTGAGCCGCGGTCAGGAACCCAGCCGTGCCCGCGGCGTGGTGGCCGGGGACGCCGGGATCCGAGGCGTCGTTATCGAGGCCCGAGAGCACGAGCAGCTGGTCTTCGAGGCCAGCGAGCGCGGCCAAGGTCGGCGAGAGCGTGAAGTCGGGCCCGGTCAGCTTGGGCGTCCAAGCCGAGGCGAGCATGCCGTTGGGCAAGTAGTAGCCGATGAAGCGAAGCGGTCGCTCGGGGCCCGCGGCCTTGGAGGTCGGCTCGAGCGACTCGAGCAAGGGCAGGCCCACGAGCACGGCGGCGCCACCTAGGAACGCGCGGCGGGACAGGGCAGAGCGGCGAGTCGCGCCGCGCTTGCGGATGGTCATGGCTCGGGCTCCTGAAAGCGGGTGCGGAACACCTCGCTGGTCGCGACCAACACGAAGAGCTCTTGCAGGCCGTGACCGCGCTCCTCCAGCTCGACGGCCAAGCCCTCGATCTCGGCGAGCTCGCGCGCGTCGAGGCCTCGGCCCAGCGCGTAGGTCATCGTCTGTTGGACCACGCAGGGCAGGAACGCCGGGTCATCGGCGATCGCCTCGGCCATCGCGATCGGATCGGCGAACTCGACCCCCGAAGGCAGCGTGCCCGCGGTCTCGATCGTCAGACCGTTCTCGCTGGTGCGGTGCCGGCCGATCGCGTCGTAGCCCTCGAACGCCAGGCCGATCGGGTCGATCGCCGCGTGACAGCCAGCGCAGGCCGGGTTGGCGCGGTGAGCCTCGAGCTGCTCGCGCTTGCTCGCGGGGTCGCCATCGATCGGGATGTCGACGCCTGCCGGCGGAGCGGCCAGCGGCGCGCAGAGCAGGTTGTCGAGCACCCAGCTCCCGCGGCGAGCCGGCGAGGTCGTGAAGGGGTAGGCGAGCACCGAGAGCAGGCTCGCCTGCGTGAGCACGCCGCGGCGCGGGCTGTCGCCGAGGTCGACGCGGACGAACCCGGGCTCCGGCTGGTCGAGGTCGTAGAGATCCGCGAGGTGATGATCGATGTAGCTCTCGTCGCTGGTCAGGAGCTCGCGCAGATCCTGGTTGTCGGTCAGCAGGTCGAGGAACAAGAGCCGCGGCTCTTCGGCCATCGACGCGCGCAGCTGCGGAGTGAAGTCGGGGTAGCGCGCGGTGTCCTTGAACACGTCGTCGAGGTAGCGATACGCGAGCCACTGCGCCGCGAAGTTGTCGGCCAGGGCCACGGAGCGCGGATCGTCGAGCATGCGCCGAGCCTGGTCCTCCAGCACCTCGGGCTCGAGCAGCGCGCCCGAGCGAGCGTCGGCCAGCAGGGCCTCGTCGGGCGGGGCGCTCCACAAGAAGTAGGACAGGCGCGAGGCCAGCTCGTAGGCGTCGAGCAGATCGCTCTCGCCCGCGGGCGCCGTGCCCTCGACGCGGAACAAGAAGTGCGGGGACATCAGCACCGCCTGCATCGCGGCGCCGATGCTGCCGTCGACGTCGAGGCCGAGCGCGCGGGCCTCGTCGTAGACCGCGAGCAGCCGGGCGAGCTCGATCGTGCTCGGTGGCCTTCGCCACGCGCGAGTCGTGAGCTGCTCGACCAGCTCGCTCGCGCAGCGGGCTTCGTCGTGGTCAGCCAAGCAGGACGCGGTCTCGCTGCGCAGCAGCCCCTCGGGACCGAGCGCGGCGTCGAGCGCCTCGTCGGTGGCCTGGGCGTAGAACTCGAGCAGCAGCGGGCTGGTGGTCAGCACGGCCGCGACGTTGTCGAAGCCGTGGCTGGGTGCATCGGCCGGGAGGTTGTGGGCGACCTGCGACTCGACGCCGAGCACCGCTTCGAGGCTGTTGGCGTACTCGGCCGCGTTGAGCCGGTGCAGGTGCAGACCGACCGGCTCGGGAGCGGGCGGCTCGGCGCAGGCGCAGAGCAGCGCCGCGCCTGCGAGCAGCGACGAGGGTCGGATGCCGCTCGTCGACGATCGTCGTCGCTCGCCCATCGTCATGTCTCAGTCCCGACGACGGAACGCCGGCACGAGCAGCAGCGCGGGCAGGGCGAGCAAGCCCCAGGGCGAGCCGGGCTTGTCCGTGACCTCACAGCCGCCCTCGGGGGCTCCGTCGTCGCTCCCGGCCGAGCCTCCGCCTTCGCCCTCGTCTTCACCCGGCTGCGAGTCGTCGCCGCTCTCGTCCTCGCCAGTATCGCCGGTCTCGTCCACGCCTGTATCGGTTCCGGTCTCGTCCGCGCCGGTATCGGTGTCGGGCGGCTCTGCGGCGACGTAGACCGTCCGCGTGTCCTCCGAGCCCGTGTCGGCCACGACCACCAGCTCGTGGACACCCTGGTCCAACTGGATGTCGTCGAAGCTGCAGCCGGTCGCACACTCGACGCTGCCCACCGACACGCCGTCGACGAAGAGCTCGACGGTGGCGATGTTGGCAGTCTGGCCCTGGTACACGCCGATCGATGCGTCCACGCCCGTCGGTGCCTCGGGGTAAAACGCGTCGGGCTCCGGCGTGATGAAGTAGACGTACGAGGAGTACTCGGGTCCCGTGTCTTCGGCTTGGACGTCCTGAGTGCCGACGAATAACAGGCTCGCGGTGAGCGCGGCAAAGCTGATGAGTTTCTGTAAGCCCATGGCTGGTTCTCCAGTGAACGAATGTCGAACACAGGTGCCGCGAAGCATCGCGATCGATCACCGTGTTCGGCTTCGGTCCTGCCTACAACGAAGACGGGAGGAACGTCGTCGTTCCCCCCGTCTTTCCTGGAGCGTTCCCGAGCCGCGAATCAGTCCCGGCGGCGGAACGCTGGCACGAGCAGCAGCGCGGGCAGGGCGAGCAAGCCCCAGGGCGAGCCGGGCTTGTCGGTGACTTCACAGCCGCCGTCGGGGGCCGAGTCATCGGAGCTGCCCGAGCCGCCAGCTTCGGCCTCGTCCTCGCCCGGCTCCGTGTCGTCTTCGCCGGACTCGCCTTCCGACTCGTCCTCGCTCCCGCCTTCGGCCTCGCCGGTGTCTTCACCGGTTTCGCTCGGCGG
>CBFGLP010000007.1:0-2070 GCA_965649595.1 uncultured Myxococcales bacterium
CGAAGCACTCGCGGGTCAGCTCGTCGAGCTCGGCGCCGCGATGGAAGACCTTCAAGGTCGCGTTGGTCGCCTCGCTGCCCCAGAAGTCGAAGGTCAGGCCGTCGGCGAGCTCGCGGATCCGCTGGACCAGCTCGGTGCTCGCGTCGGCGCACGGGTCGGCGACTTGGACGGGCTGCGCACCTTGGGTCGGGATGCCCTGCCGCGCCACCTCGACGGCGAGCTTGGCGGTCGCCGACATTTGCTCGATCTCGTTCCGCGACAAGCCGTTATTGTTGGGGTCGTGGTGATCGACGAGCACCTCCTTGGCATATTGGACGCCGCTCTCGACGGCCTCACGGTCGACGCGCCCATTGGGGGCACGATGCGTGAGGATCGAATAGAACGACTCCACCAGCTCTCGAGCAGCGCCGCTGAGGTTCGTCAGCTCGCGCCGCATGTCACGGCGGCTGGTGACGCCGTCCTGGCCGGCCGCCGAAAGAATGACATTGCCGGCATATTCGAAAGCGGCATGGACACGTTGTTTAGAAAGGTTAGCCATGAATGCAGCGTATCCGAGCGGGGTCGCGCCGCGTGACGATCTCGTGGCTTTATCGCGCAATCGATCAGTCGAGCGCGTGCACGCGAACGATCCAATGTCGCCATGAAGAGTCTGATTTGGTGCACGGCCGAGGCTAGATAGCCATCGGCATCGCACCGCATCGACCCGCACTCAGCTCGAGTGAGCCCGGCTCGCGCGCCGCATGCATGACGCCGCATAGATATGCAGAGAACATGCGGTTATGCAGCAAGCGTCTGCATGGCCTTGCGCGCCGCGTCCGTCCGCGATAAACGCCGGTCACGTGTCAGAGCAGCAGTATCAGCTCGCCATCGTGGGCGCGACGGGCTACGCGGGCCAGGTCCTGCATGCGCTCGCCATGCAGCATCCATGCATCACGCCCGTGGTGCCCGAGACCGCTCGGCTCGCCGAGCTGACGCCCGCCTCGCTGCGCGAGCTCGCGGCTAGTGACTGCATAGCGCTCGCGCTCCCGCACGAGCCCGCCAAGGAGTGGACGGCGGCGCTGCTCGAGGCCGGCGCTCGCCGAGTGCTCGATCTCTCCGACGCGCGCCGCCGCGATCCCGAGGTCCACTATGGCATCCCCGAGCTGTTCGGGGCGCCACCGGCCGAAGCACGCCTGGTCGCCAACCCTGGCTGCTACCCCACGGCCACGCTGCTGGCTCTGGTCCCGCTGATGCGCGCCGGGCTGATCGAGCGCGAGACGATCGCGGTGCTCGGCACCAGCGGGGCCTCGGGGGCCGGCAAGGGCCTCGCCGATCGGTTGCACTTTTGCAACCTCGCCGGCAACAGCTTCCCCTACAAGGTCGGCGAGCACCGGCACATCCCCGAGATCGAGCGGCACCTCGGCGCGCCGATCAGCTTCGTCACTCAGCTGCTGCCGATCGTCCGCGGCATGTTGGTGACCTGCTTCGTGCGACCACGAACTAGCCCGGAGCAGCTGAGCCAGGCGCTGGTCGAGCACTACGCCGAGCACCCCTGGGTCAGCGTGATCGATCAACCGGAAGAAGGCCTGGGGCTGAGCCACGTGGTCGGCACGCATCAGGCGATCCTCGCGGTCGGTCCGAGCGAGCGCAGCAACCTGGTGCCGGTGTTCTCGAGCATCGACAACCTGCTGCGCGGCGCGGCCAGCCTCGCGCTGCACAACCTCAACCTTTGGCTGGGTCTGGCGCCTGGCCTCGGGCTTCCGCCGCCTCTGCTGGCGGCGCCGGCTGGCATCGCGCCCGCCTTCGCCATCCAGTCCACCACCAACACCGGGCCGCTTCGCTGACATGTCGATCCCTACCCTGCCCTCTCAGGTCTTCACGCTCTCGACCACGATCGACGGTGACCTGCCGATCCCGGCCGGCTTCCGCCTCGCTGGCGTGCACGCGGGCATCAAGCGCTCGCGCAAGGACCTCGCGCTGATCCACTGCACGAGCCCCGCCGGAGCCGAGGCCGCGGGCGTGTTCACTCGCAACCCGGTCCGAGCGGCCTGCGTGCGTCGCTGCCAGAGCATCGTGCCGAGCTCGGGCGTG
>CBFGLP010000008.1:0-1954 GCA_965649595.1 uncultured Myxococcales bacterium
GCTCGACGAGGCCACCAGCGCGCTCGACACCAAGGTCGAGCGGCAGATCATGGACAACCTCGCGGGGCTGGCTTGTACGCGCATCCTCATCGCGCACCGCATGAGCACGATCGTCAACGCCGACCTGATCTTGGTGATCGATGGCGGGCGGATCGTCGAGCAGGGCAGCCACGCCGAGCTCATGCAGCGGCGCGGGCTCTACTGCGAGCTGGTCGAGGCGCAGGCATGACTCGCTTGGCGCTCGTGCTCGCGCTGACGGTCGGCTGCACGGTGCGTGCGGCCGCGGACCTGCCACCCGAGCGTGGGTCGAGCGAGCGGCAGCGGTCGGACGGCTTCGAGGAGCCCGAGCCGCCCGCCGGCGAGGCCGGCTGGGTCGGCGTCGTGATGGCCCGCGACGCCGTCGACCTAGCGACCGAGCTCGAAGGAAAGCTCGCACCGATCGACGCGGCGCTCGGTGACTGGGTCGAGCCCAACGAGGTGGTCGCTTCGATCGAGGCGCCGGTGGTCGAGGCCGAGCTCGACGGCGCGCGGGCGGCCTTGCGCTCGGCCGAGGCCGAGCTGGCCGAGCGCGAGCTGGCGATCCGCGAGGCTCGACGCGGGCACCAGCGCGAGCGGGCGCTGAGCGATGTCGGGGCGAGCTCGGGCGAGCAGCGCGAGCGGGCCGAGCTGAGCGTCGACAAGGCGATCATCGCCGAGCGGCGGGCCGCAGCGCTGGTCGCCGAACGGCGGGCCGAGGTCACGCGGCTCGAGGCTCGACTCGCGGGCGGCCGGCTGCACGCGCCTTTTCGCGGCCGCGTCAGTCGTTGGTACCGTAGCCCCGGTGAGGTCGTGCAGGCCGGCGAGCGGGTGGTCCGGATCGCTGACGTCGATCGCTTGTGGGTCCGCTTCGCGCTGCCTGTCGCGGATCTCGGGCGCGTGCGCGAGGGCCAGGCGATCGAGGTCAGGCTGGTCCCCGACAGCGAGCCGCTCTACGGGGTCGTTCGCCACATCGCGCCCGAGCTCGATCTCGCGTCGCAGATGATGCTTGTCGAGGCCGAGCTGAACCGACCGTCGGGCGAGGCTGCGCGAGCCGAGGCCGGGCAGGCTTGCTACGTGAAGCTCGCGGCCGAGGAGATGTTGCGGTGAACCAGGTGAACCAGATGAACCCGAGGATCTCGTTGATCCAGCGCCTCAGCCCGCTCGTCCTGATCGTCTCGTTGGCTTGCGCTCGCACACCCGACCAGCCCGGCGCCGCACCACCCGAGCGTGAGTCCACGTCGAGCCGCGCCACACCAGTCGAAGCGATCGATTGCGGACCTACGATCGTCGGGGCCGAGCCGCTGCTACACGAGGGCCGCCTCGTCATGCTCGGCGAGATGCACGGGAGCATGGAGGCCCCTGCGTTCGTCGCTGGGCTCGCCTGCCAAGCCGCTCGTGCGGGGCTCGAGGTCCAACTCGGGCTCGAGATCCCTCGCCGCGAGGCGCCCGCGTTGGCGGCCTACCTCGACAGCGAGGGCGACCCCGAGGACCGAGCGCTGCTGCTCGCTGGCGAGCACTGGCAGCGCGCCGAGCAGGACGGTCGCAGCAGCGTGGCCATGCTCGCGTTGATCGAGCAGGTCCGCGCGCTGCAGGCAGCGGGGCTCGAGCTCGAGGTGTTCGTGTTCGACGCCGATCAGTGGGCCGACTGGAACGAGCGCGACGCGGCGATGGCCGCCGCGATTCTGGCAAAGAGCGAGGCCCACCCGCGCGCGCTGATCCTGACGCTCTCGGGCAATCTGCACATACGCGCGGTCGAGGGCCTGCCTTGGGATGCGAACGCGGTGCCGATGGGTGTCCGCGTCCGCGCCGCGCGGCCCGACGCGCTCGGGCTCGACATCCGTCACGGCGGCGGAGCGGTGTGGGCTTGTCAGATGATCGAGGGCGGCGGCCAGTCGTGTGGTCCGATGCCCGTGCAGGGCTTCGTCGGCCCGTCCGG
>CBFGLP010000009.1:0-1869 GCA_965649595.1 uncultured Myxococcales bacterium
CGCGAGGCTCGCCCGCAGGCTCGGTCGCAGCGGGGGCTCGGGTGGCTCGGGTGGCTCGGCTGGCTCGGCTGGCTCGGCATCGACCAGCCCGCGCGACGCAGTCCAGCCCAGCGCGACCGCCAGCTCGCCAAAACCCAGCCAGATCATGCTGGTCGCGAGCGCCTGCGGCCACACGCCGAAGTAGACCGTGTACATCCACCCGCCCTCGCGGGAAAAGCCCGGATCTGCGAGCGCCAGCGCGGCCGCGATCAGCCCTGGCCAAGGCCCCATCCCGGTCAGCCGCCCGAGCCGGACCAGCACCAGCCCCTGCAGCGAGAACACCACGAAGAAGCCCAGCGCGTACGCCTGCGGCCAGTCGAGCAGCCCCAGGCTCAGCGCCCGGATTGCGATGATCAGCAGGTCGCCGAGCTGCGGATAGAGATCCCCGAGCGGAAACCCGAAGAACCACGTCGGCTCCCAACCCGACAGCGCGCCGGTGCTCGCGAGCCGCTCCGCCGTCAGCACGATCCGCGCGAGGTGGACCGTGTGATCCGCCGACATCGGCATCACCCCGCGCGGGACCGGCCAGACCAGCCAAGCCGCGAAGAGCAGCACGACCAGGCTCGGCCAGCTCCTCACGAGCAGCCCAGCGACCCGCGAGCCGATCGTCGCCTCGCTCATCACCTCACCGGCGGATCGGCTCGCCCAGGATCGCCGTCCAAGGCAGCGGAGTCCGCATGTCCAACACGTGCAGGTGTAGGGCCGCGAGCGCCTCGAGCTGCGTGCGGGAGAAGTGCTGCACGTGCCCTGGCGTGTTGCCGAGCTCGCGCAGGTACTTTCCGCGCGCCACGTTGAGCGCTCGCCAGACCGGCTCCCAAGGCGTGGAGATCAGCACCCGCTCGCGAGCCACCCGAGCGCACTCGGCCAGCCCACGCTCGGGCTTGTCCAAGTGCTCGAGCACCTCGCAGCAGATCACGATGTCGAAGCTCTGATCGGCGTAGGGCAGCTCGTAGGCCGAGGCGCTGGCGACCTCGATCCGCGGGTCGAGCTCGGGGATCAAGCGCTCGAGCGTCAGGTCGGTCGCGACGAAGCGCGCCGGGGCAGGGGCGTTGCGCAGCAGGTGGTTGGCCAGCTTGCCCTCGCCGCAGCCGACCTCGAGCACCTGCTTGCCGGCTGGGCGGGCCAGCACGAACAGCTCGGTGATCGCGTCGAGGAAGCCCTGCACGAGCAGGCGCGCGATCGGGTTGCGCGACGCGTACTTGTCCTCGAAGTGGCCGATGATCGTGTCTGGAGAATTCATCGCTCGTCGTGCTCCGCTGGGGCTTCGTGCTCCGCGGGGCTGCCTCGCCAGCTCGGCGCCTCGGTCGACACCACGCCCTCGATCGGCTCGCCCCGCCGCCGCCGCTGCGCCGCCAGCTCGGCGTCGAGCCGTCGCACTCGCGCCAGCAGCTCCTCGTTGAGCCGCCGATTGCTGGCCAGCAGATCGCCCAAAAACGCCATCAGCCCGACCACGAAAGCCAGCACGATCGATCCGACCCCGACCTGGAGGCTCTGAATGTGGCGAGATACGTCTGGTTCTTGAACGTAGTAATACAAGAATCGTCCGCCGAGCCCGAGCCCGAGCAGCAAGAACAGCAGCGCAAAGAAGCCGAACGTCTGGACCGGCCAATACATGCCATAGGCACGAAAGATCACCGGCCCGTTCTTGCGCAGATACTCGGGAATCGACGAGAACAGCCGAGATTCGCGGGTCTTGGGGTTCGTCGTGATCGCGACGTTCTCGACCACCAATCCAGCCTTCCCGGCTTGGATCATGGTCTCGAGCGTATAGGAGAATTGATTGTGCACGAACAGGGTCGAAACCGCCTTGCGGTTCATCGCGCGAAAGCC
>CBFGLP010000010.1:0-3266 GCA_965649595.1 uncultured Myxococcales bacterium
CCGACGCGCGCCCTCGCCGACCAACAGCACGTGCTTGCTGTGCTCCATGACCGCGCGCGCGAGCTCGCAGGCGTTGGCGAGATCGCGGACGGCAGCCACGGCCCCGGCCGCGAGATCGCGCGAGCGCATGATCCCGGCGTCGACCTCGAGCTCACCTGCCTCGGTCATGCACGCGCCTCGACCCGCGTTGAAGGCCGGATCATCCTCGAGCTCGCGCACGGCAGCGATCGCTGCGTCGACGCAGGCGTCGAGCCGCGCTGGCTCGCCGACGTCGAGCATGGCTGCAAGCCCACGTCCGGCCGCTCGACGAACCCCCTCGACGGCCGCCTCGTGCAGGTCCCCGTCGATCCGACCGGCGCCACCGTGAACGACGATCAGCGCTTCGACGCTCATGCGTCCCCCTCCTCCCCTCGCGCAGCGTCGCCCACCCCCGCACGCCGGCGGAGCAACCGAGGAGCATAAGGTCGTGGCGGGTCCGCGACCCCGAGCGCATGCAAGCCGCGACGCTCGAGCCGGTGCATGCGACGGCTCTGCTCGCGGGTCCGGTGATCGTGACCGAGCAGGTGCGCGAGCCCGTGGACGAGCAACACGGTGGCTTCGTCGAGCAGGCCCGCACGCGTACGCGAGGATGCCTGGCGCTGGACGGCTTGCCAGTCGATCACGACGTCGCCGAACCCGGGGCCTGGGTCGCTCGAATCGAACGCTTCCTCGGCCTCGCCGAGGTCCCCCTCCCCTTCGAGCTCGTACGCTTCGCTATCGTCATCGAGCTCGTCATCTGCCTCGAATCCGTCATCACCTTCGAATCCATAGTGCTCGAGCTCGTCGGCGCCTTCGAGCTCGTCATCACTCTCGAGCTCGTCGTCCCCCTCGAGCTGCTCCCCTCCGAGCTCGATCCCCCTCAGCTCGCCGCCGACGAACGAGAGCACGTCGGTCGGCCCGGCTTCGTTCATGTAGCGCAGGTGCAGCTCGCTCATCTCCTGGTCGTCGACGATCCGCAGCCCCAGCTCGGACAGCTCGCGCGGGGACACGCCCATCCGCCGCGCGGCGCGACGGGCCCGGCGAACGAGCGCACGCAGCAGCGCCGCGTCGGGCCGGACGGCCAGGCGGCGCGACACGAGGATCCTCGGGGTCGGGTGCACGGGCGGGAGTCTATCCCGAGCGCAGCCGAGGTCCCGTGGGCCCGGCTCAGCCACGCGCGAGCGGAATGTGCTCGTACACCCGCCCGCCGACGAAGGCCTCGAACAGGCGCCCGTCGAGCTTGCCCGCGCGCACCTCGAGATCGAGGATGTCGAGCGCCCGCTCGAGCGGCACGGCCCGCTTGTAGGGTCGGTCGGTCGCGGTCAGGGCGTCGAAGATGTCGGAGATCGTCATCATGCGCGTCTGGATGGCGATGTCCGGCGCGTCGACGCCGTTCGGGTAGCCCGTCCCATCGAGGTACTCGTGGTGCTTGCCCGCGATGTCCGGGACCCGCGCGAGCGACCGCCCCCAGGGGATCTGGCTGAGGAAGTTGAAGGTGTGGACGACGTGGCTCTGGATCTCGCGTCGCTCGGCCGCGGTCAGGCTGCCCCGGCTGATCAGCAGCGCCTCGACGTCGGGCGGCTCGAGCAGTCGGATCGAGCGCCGCTCGCCGTCCTCGAACGCCGCCTGCTCGATCGTTCGGATCCGGCTCGAGTAGTCCTCGGTCAAGATCGCAGGCTCGTTGGCGGTCTCGATCAGAGTCCAGAGCTCGTCGAGCTCGGTCAGGGTCAGGCGGTAGCGTTGCTCGAGCTCGGCGTAGTCGCGCTGACCGGCCTCGGCGAGCGCCAGCTTGTCCTCGAGCAAGCGCAGGCGCAGCGAGGTTCGCATGTGCTCGAAGCGGCCGAGCACGTGCTGGTACTGGCCCGGGTAGAGCTTCTTGGCCTTGACCAGCACGTCCTCGCGCACGCCGACCTTGCCAAAGTCGTGCAGCAGCGCGGCGTACTTGATCTCGCGCAGGTCCTCGCGGCTGAACCGGACGTTGGCTAGCTCGCCAGCGTCGATCCGATCGACGACCTTGGCCAGCTCGACGGTCAGCTTGGCGACCCGCTCGCTGTGGCCGCTGGTGGTCGGATCGCGCTGCTCGATCGCCTTGACGCTGGCGCGCACGAAGCCCTCGAAGAGCGCCTCGATCTCGGCGTAGAGGCGGGCGTTCTCGAGCGCGACCGCGCCTTGGGCCGCGAGCGCTCGGACAATCCGCTCGGCGTCGTCGTCGAAGGGGATCACCCGCTGGTCGAAGTCCTCGGGGCTGCGCAGCGGCCTCGCGTCACGAGGGTCGCGCAGCGCGTTGATCAGCTGGATCACCCCGAGCACCTCGCCGCCGGGCGGTCGCATCGGCACGCTGACCATCGAGCGGGTCTGGTAGCCGAGCCGGCGATCGAAGCTTCGATCGTGCACGAAGGTCCGCCCCCCGGCCGTGCTGCTCGCCGGATCCTCGTCGTAGAGATCCGGCAGGTTGATCGACAGGCCAGTCTTGGCGCAGTAGCCGACGATCGAGAGGTCGTTGATCGGCAGCGTGAAGTCGGAAAAATCGCTCTCGACCGAGGCGTTCTCAGCCCAGCGAAAGCGCAGCCGCTTGCTGGTGATCGGCGCCTGAGCCGGCCCCTCGACCACGTAGATCGAGCCCGCATCGGCGCCGATCATCAAGCGAGCCTCGCGGAGGATCAGCTCGAGCACCTTGCTGGGATCACGCTCGGCGACCAGCGCCGCACCGACGCCCAGCAGCTGGTCGACCATCTCGGCGCGCGCCCGTGCGCGCGCTGCCTCGCCGGCAGCGGTCAGGGCCTGGTCGACGATCCGCCGCGGAGCCGGCAGCGGGAGCAGCTGCACGCGGCTGGTCCCGAAGCGATCGAGCGCCCGACCGAGATCCTCGGGCGCGCCGACGACCAGCACCACGTGATAGCCCCGCGCGAGCTCGGCCCCCGCCTCGACGACAGCGAGCTCGGCCCCCTGCAGGTGCACACGGACGCTATTGGATCCGTCCTGCTCGATGCCACTCGGCTCGAGCTCGGGCTCGATCCGCTCGACCACGCCGGCGAAGTCGACGATCGTCGAGGCCATTGCGAGCGATTATAGAGGGTTGGCCTGAGAAAGCCTCTTCGAGGTCAGTGCTCGGCGCCTGCGGGAGGCTCAGAAGCCCCCCAGGGGGGCCAAGCGGACGACCGCGAACCCGAAACCAGCCCACCGAGGTCGCAAGGCGACCTCGCGGCCGCGTAGCGGCCGTGCGTGGCTCAGTCTCCGGCGTCTGCGGG
>CBFGLP010000011.1:0-2609 GCA_965649595.1 uncultured Myxococcales bacterium
GGCTGCTTCGCAGCCGCGAGGTCGCTTTGCGACCTCGGTGGGCTGGTCTCGGGTTCGCAGTGGCTGGTTTGGCCCCCAAGGGGGCTGGTTTAGCCCCCCGCAGGCGTCGTGCACTCAGCCACGCACGGCTGCTTCGCAGCCGCGAGGTCGCTGCGCGACCTCGGTGGGCTGGTTTCGGGTTCGCAGCAATCCGATTGGCCCCCCAACGGGGGGCCTGGATTGCTAAGGGGTCGAAGTTTGTCGATTGCCCACATTCGATCACGGCATTCGACCGTGGCAATTCATGCCGATTTCGTGCGAGCATTGGCGTCAGCGGCCATGCACATCGTCGATGATCGGACCGTCCGTCGCTGGTTCCACTCGGGCGACAGCCTCGAGCTGCTCACTGGTGCGCTCGGCAGCGCCCGCCCCAGCTACGAGTACATGGACGAGGTGCTCGGCCTCCCGCTGCACGTGCAGTTCGTGGTCGAGCAGCTGACGGTCCGCGGGCGTCGGCTCGCCGAGCTCGACAGCATCCCCTTTCACTCGCTCTGCCGCGGCCTGTTCATGCCGCTGATGCGGATGCACCCCGAGAAGGCCGCGCAGCTGTTCGGCATCGAGGCCCCGCCGCCGCCCGACAGCAACGGCCGCGCCGAGCTGGTCCAGCGCTTCCTCGACAAGGACGTTGGCCTCTCGGCCGTACAGAAGATCGGCTGCCTGGTCGGCGACGCGTTCCTCGGCCGGACCAGCACGTTCAAGCGCGACAGCCTGGTCCGCCTGCTGATGTCGCTGACGATGGTCAGCTACCGCGACATGCTCGATCGGCTCACGCGGGTCGGCGACGTCGCGGTGCTGTTCGCCGAGACCCGCAAGCAGCTCAAGAGCAACCCGCCGCTGACCGCAAGCGAGGTGCTGCTGACGCTCGAGTTCCTGCCTGACGCGGTCCGCTCGCTCAAGTTCGACCTGCTGCGCTCGCTGCTCGAGCGGATGGGCAAGGTCGAGGCCTACTTCCTCGCTCGCCTGGTCCTGCGCAAGGCCGACTTTGGGTTCGAGTACGAGGGCGCCGTGATCGCCCGCGCGCTGGCCCGCTACTACGACGCCGATCCCGAGGCAGTGCAGCACGCGATCGCGCTCTCGGACCCCTTCGAGGTCGCGCAGCTGCTCTCGACCAAGGGCCCCGACGGCCTGCGGGCGATGCAGGTCCAGCCCCTGGTCGCGCTCAAGCCCGCGCTCGCGAGCGGCATCGCTGACGGCGTGAAAAAATTCCCGGCCTGGGTCGAGCGCAAGTACGACGGCATCCGGCTGATGCTGCACAAGTCGACCGACGCGCGCGGCTCGGTGCTCTCGGCCGCGTACACGCGCGGGCGCAAGGACTGGCTCGAGCAGATCCGCGGGATGCAGCAGACGATCGCCAACTTCCCCTGCCGTGATTGCATCATCGACGGTGAATTGTACGGTTCGGTGTTCGACCTCGACGGCGCCCGCCCTGCGACCGTCTACGAGGTCTATGCCAGCCTGTCCGGCGAGGTCGTGCAGCGGCCGGTCAACCTCAAGTATGCAGCCTTCGACCTCGTGTATCTCAACGGCCAGGATCTGACCAACCTGCCCCTGCGCGAGCGTCGGCGGCTCTTGCAGCAATTCCTCGGCCCGGTGACCAGCTTCCCCACACCGATCCCGGTGAGCGTGGCCGAGGGGCAATTGGCGAAGGACAAGAACGACGTCAATCGCCTCTATCAATACTTCCGCAGCCAGGGCTACGAAGGGATCATTACTAAAGATCTCGACGGAAAATATGCGCTGGCCCGGCGTGATCCGGATTGGCTCAAGCGCAAGCCCGAGATCACGCTGGATCTGGTCCTGCTCGAGGGCATCTTCTCGGTCACGTCCAAGCAAAAGGCCGGCATGTTCGGCAGCTTCGTGATCGGGGCTCGCACCGACGATGGTGGGTTCGTCGACGTCGGCGACGTCGCGGGCGTCGATCAGGCGCGCGACCGCGATCTGCAGGCCGAGATCATGCGCAACGGGCTGATGACCGGCCGCCGTACCACCCGGCAGAGCTCGTCCGGTGTCCGGCCTGGCGTCGAGCTGCGGCCGCACATCGTCGTCACGGTCCGCTTCGAGGGCATCGTGAAGGAGAACGAGACCGGCGAGCTCAAGCTGCGCGATCCCAAGCTGGTAGCGATCCGCTCGGACAAGCACGCGGGCGAGGTCGACAAGGTGCGGATGCTCGAGGAGATCTATTTGCAGCAGCGGATGGGCTGAGCTAGTCCGCGCGAATGTCCGACGTCCTCCATATTGCGGTGCTCGGCGACCTGCACGGGCACTTCACGCTCGCCTATCGCGTGCTCGCGCGGTGGCAAAGAGAGCACGGACAGCCGCTCGATCTGATCCTGCAAGTCGGTGATCTCGGCGCATACCCACCGCCCTTTCGTCTGGATAAAGCCACCAAGCGGTTCGCCGAGCACGATCCCGACGAGCTGGGCTTTGCTGCGTATTACCAGGGCGAGCCCGAGGCTGAAGCGATCCTCGGTCCCGACGCGCCGGACGAGCAGCGCATCGACGCCCCGATGGTGTTCATCAAGGGCAACCATGAGGACTTCGAGTTCTTGGCCGAGCACGCCGCCGACGAG
>CBFGLP010000012.1:0-2340 GCA_965649595.1 uncultured Myxococcales bacterium
GGCTTCGTCGGCCCGTCCGGGCCGAAGGGCGCGTTCACTCGAAGGACTGACCTCGAGTGGGAAGGGCCGCGAAGCGGCCGAGGAATCAGTCGAACAGACTGGAGATCGAGTCGCCGTGGTGGATGCGCTTGATCGCCTCGCCGACGAGGTTGGCGATGTTGAGCACCTCGAGCTTCGAGCAACGCGCCTGCTTGTCCTGCTGCGGGATCGTGTTGGTCACCCACACCTTGGACAGCACCGACTCGTTGATGCGATCGATCGCGGGACCCGAGAGCACGCCGTGGGTCGCTCCCGCGAACACCTCGGCAGCGCCATGATCCATCACCGCCTTCGCGGCATTGCAGAGCGTTCCGGCCGTGTCGATCATGTCGTCGATCAGGATCGCTCGCTTGCCAGCCACGTCTCCGATCAGGTGGTGGACCTGCGAGACGTTGGGCGCCTCGCGCCGCTTGTCGATGATCGCCAGCGGACAGTCGAGGAACTTGCTGTAGGCACGCGCGCGCTCGGTGCCGCCAGCATCGGGCGAGACGACCACGGTGTTGTCGCCGTGCAGGCCCTCGCGCTGGAACGCCTCGCGCAGGACCGGCGTCGCGTACAGGTGGTCGAAGGGGATGTTGAAGAAGCCCTGGATCTGACCGGCGTGGAGGTCGACCGAGAGCACGCGGGTGGCTCCGGCGGCGGTCAGCAAGTCGGCGATCAGCTTGGCGGTGATCGGCGTGCGAGGCTTGACCTTGCGATCCTGCCGGGCGTAGCCGAAGTAGGGCATGATCGCGACGATCGACCCGGCGCTCGCTCGCTTGAGCGCGTCGATCATGATCAGCAGCTCCATCAGGTTGTCGTTCGGCGAGAAGCTGGTCGACTGCACGATGAAGCAGTTGACCCCACGGACGTTCTCGCCGATCTCGACGAAGATCTCGCCGTCCGAGAAGCGCGAGACCTTCGCGGTCCCCTCTGGAATGCCAACGTAACGACAGATCTCCGTCGCCAGCGCCGGGTTCGAGTTGCCGCCGAAGATCGTGATCGTGCGATTCATGCGAGCTTGGGGTCGAACGAGATGCCCCGACGGGGCACGAATGGATGAGCTGGGGCGGTAGGGATCGAACCTACGAATGTCAGGACCAAAGCCTGATGGCTTACCGCTTGCCGACGCCCCAAGGAATTGTTCGTCGCCGGGGCGTGAGCGAGTGACGCACAAGCCCGGGAGGACGGCGGAGACTATAGGGATCGGCGAGCCCTGTCAATGCCGCGCGAGCCGCGAAAAACCGAATGAATCCATGGACTTAGCGGCATGCGCGAGGGCTGTGCCGAAGCGAGCCCGAAGCACGAGCATCCACACTTTCTGGCACCTGATGTTGGATTTTCGTGGCTGTCGGTGGTCTGTCGGTAGAACCCGCACAGTGGATCCAGAAATCGTGATCCAAGTCTCTAACCATGATTTCACTGGATCCGAGATCGATTTCGACTACCGCAGGGCCTCTCGCGCACTACCTAGGTCAGCCCGCAACGATCACCTTCGCCCGCACCGCACGACGAATGAGCTTCGCTCGACCCCATCGGACCGAATCGCGGACCATGGACATCGCCACTGACGACGGCATGAACCCGGGCCAGCAGCCAGTCAGTTGTCTGTCCTCGGGAACAGTGGGTGGTCCGAATTTCAATGTAGGACATCTGTGCACGAGCTAGCACACAAGGTCTGTCCACGGTGTGACACGCGCGTGCTCGAGGAGCACCGCTTCTGCCCGTCGTGTGGCTCGGACCTCGCCGCTGTTCGCTCCCGCGAGAGCGACCCCTACATCGGTCTGCTCATCCAGGGCCGCTATCGGATCGACAAGCTGCTCGGAGCTGGCGCGATGGGCCGCGTGTATCGGGCCGAGCAGACGGCGCTGCGCAAGCCCTTCGCGGTCAAGATCCTCAGCCCGCAGCTCACCCACGATCCGGACTCGCAGGCCCGCTTCGCCATAGGCACACAACGCCGCGAGCCTCAACCATCCCAACGTGGTCTCGGTCGTCGACTACGGCCGGACCGACGAGGGCATCACCTACTTGGTGATGGAGTACATCGAGGGGCGCTCGCTCGAGCAGATCATCAGCAACGAGTTCCCGCTCGCGCGCGAGCGCATCGTCGATCTGACCCTGCAGGTGCTCGCGGCGTTGACCGAAGCACACGGGCTCGGGATCCTCCACCGCGATCTCAAGCCCGAGAACATCCTGGTCCAGAGCGTCCGCGGCGGAGGTGAGCACCTCAAGGTGCTCGACTTCGGCATCGCCAAGCTGATGGACGACTCGCCGACCAGCGTCGCGCGGCCCGGCTTGACCAGCCAAGGGGTCGTCTGCGGC
>CBFGLP010000013.1:0-17857 GCA_965649595.1 uncultured Myxococcales bacterium
GGCGGGGTCCGGCTCTTTCAGCTGCCCTGATAGCGGAGGTCAGTCGTGCTGAGCCCTTCAGCCCGGACGGGCTGACGAAACCTGGGGCGCTGAGTAAGGCGATATCGAGCAGCGCAGTAATCGGGGTTACTCGCTTGCCACGACAAAAACACCGGTAACCAGCGATAGCTGGTGGCCAGCAACTCGGCTGCTGGCCCGCGACTGACGGGGATGTCAGCCCGACAACAGCTACCGGTGGTCCAAACCGAGCCGGATTGGACCACCGGCACACCGAAGCGATCGTGGCGAAAAAGCGACCTGGGACCTACCAGCCACAGGTCCTGCCGGCGTTCTGCTCGGCGAGGTAGCCCTGCAGTGGCTCGAAGTACTCGAGCAGAGGCCCGGCGTCCATCGTCCGGCCTCCGGTGATCACCTCCAACGCATCCGGCCAGGGCTTGCTCGCCCCCAACTCGAGCATGGCTTGCAGCTTCCTACCGGCCTCCTTGCTGCCGTAGATCGAGCAGGTGTGCAGCGGCCCGGTGTGACCGGCGGCCTCGCACAATGCTTTGTGGAACTGGAACTGCAGAATCCGAGCGAGGAAGTAGCGCGCGTAGGGCGTATTGCCGGGAATGTGATACTTGGCCCCCGGATCGAAGTCGGCCTCGCTGCGCTCGACCGGAGCAGAGACGCCCTGATACTCGTTGCGCAGCCGCCACCAAGCCGCGTTGTACTCCTCGGGCTCGATCTCGCCCGAGAACACGCCCCAGCGCCAGCGATCGATCAACAAGCCGAACGGCAGGAAGGCGATCTTCTCGAGCCCGTCGGCCATCTGTTTGTTGATGATCGCCTTCGGATCGTCGCTGACCTCGTCGAGCAGGCCGATCTCCTTCAGGTAGGCCGGCGTGACCGAGAGCGCGAGCGTATCGCCAATTCCCTCGTGGAAGCCATCATTGGCGCCTTGCTGCAACAGCACCGGGAGCTTGTAATAGTAATGATAATAGTAATTGTGCCCGAGCTCGTGGTGAATGGTGACGAAGTCCTCCATTCCCACGGTGATGCACATCTTGATGCGCAGGTCGTCGTTGAAGCTCGGATCCCAGGCGCTCGCGTGGCACTGAACCTCGCGATCGGCCGGCTTGGTGAACATCGAGCGCTCCCAGAAGGTCTGCGGCAAGGGATCGAGGCCGAGCGAGACGAAGAAATTCTCGGCCGACTTGACCATCTTGATCTCGTCGAAGCCGGCCTTCTTCAAGCCAGCGTCGACGTCGATGCTGGGCTGACCCGGGTGCGGCTCCATGAAGCGATACACGTTGGGCCACTCCTGCGCCCACAGGTTGCCGAGCAGGTGCGCGGGGATCATGCCGTCGGTCGGGACCTTGTCGGCACCGTACTTCTCGGACAGCTTTGCGCGCACGTGGCAGTGCAGCTGCTGATAGAGCGGCTTGACCTGCTGCCAGAGCCGCTCCATCTCGGCCTCGAATTGCTCGGGCGACATGTCGTAGCCCGAGCGCCACAGCTGGCCCATGTCGGCATAGCCGATGTCCTTGGCGCCCTCGTTGCCGAGCTCGACGAAGCGCTGGTACTTGGGCCGCATCGGCGGCGAGATGCTGTGCCAGCCGGTCCAGGCGGTCAGCAGATCGTCGTAGTCGTCGCTGGTCGCGATGACCTCCATCGCGGCCCCGATGTCCTTGCACTGCTGTTTGTCGCCCTCGCCCGTGCAGCCCCACTTGCCGGTCGCGTACATGCTGTCGAGCTCGGTCGAGATCTCGGCCAGCTCCTTGCGCTTGGCCGCGTCGTTGGGAGCCGGCAGCGTGGTCGCAATTTTGAGCAGCTCGAGCTGCCGCCGCGAGAGCTCGTCGACCTCGACGCCGTCGTACTTGCGGGCCTGCTTGATCGCCTCACCGATATAGGCCATGACCTCCTCGTCGGCGGCCGCGGCCTTCTTCTCGTTCTCGTCGGTGATGTTGGTCGCGTGCTCCCAGCCGGCCGTCTCGGCCTTGACCCACAGCTCCCGCAGCTTCTTGTCGGTCGCGGTAACGAACGCTGTGGCGTCCTCGGGCGACGGCTTGGTCACGCTGGCCGTCTCGGGCTGCTTCTCGGCTTGCTTGCCCGGCTCGGCCTTGTCCCCCTTGCCAGCCTCGGGCTTGTTCTCGGGCTGGGCCGGACAGCCGGCCAAGGGCACGAGCGGGAGTGCGAGCACCAAGGAGAGCGGGAGACCGAGCTTGTGCATGGCCGCAAAGGTATCCCTTCGCCTCGCGCTCCGTGCCCGCGCTGGCCGTGCGAATTGCCGCTAGCCGCAGACCGTGGCGACCGAAACTCGGCACGAAAAGCCATGTTCGAACCAGCCTCTCGCTGATCGAACGACCACGCGCCTCACTCGAACACGCAGGGATCCAGCTCGACACCGATCGGAGCGTGATCCGATCCACCGACTTCACGTTGAATGAACGCCCCGCGCAGCAGCGGCGCGAGGTTTGGCGAGGCGAGCACGTAGTCGATCCGCCAGCCGATGTTGCGCTGCCGCGCGCCAGATCGCTGTGACCACCACGAGTAGTGCTCGGGGCCCGGCTCGAAGCGGCGAAAGGTGTCGATCCAACCCGCCCGCAGCCAGCGATCGAGCTCGGCCCGCTCCTCGGGCAGGAAGCCCGAGGTGGCGAGGTTCTGGCGCGGTCGAGCGAGATCGATCTCCTGGTGGGCGGTGTTGAAGTCGCCCATGACGAGCACGCGCTGCCCGGCCCGACGGCGGCGCTCGATCGCGTCGAACACCGCGCGATAGAACGCGAGCTTGTACGCGACCCGGTTGTTCTCGCGCCCGCGCCCGCTACCGTTGGGGAAGTAGACGTTGGCCACGACCAGCCGACCGAAGCGGGCGATCTGCAGGCGGCCCTCGCTGTCGAAGTGACGCTTGCCCAGCTCGGTCTCGATCGCGTCGGGCGGCCGCGCCGAGTAGAGCGCGACGCCGCTGTAGCCGGCTCGCTCGGCCGCGACCAGGTGCGTGTGCCAGCGGGCCGGCGCGCGCAGATCATCGGGCAGCTGCTCGGGTCGGGCGCGGACCTCTTGGAGGCCGACGATGTGCGCTCGGCTGGTCTCGAGCCACTCGCGAAAACCCTTGCCGGCGATCGCTCGCAGACCGTTGACGTTCCACGAGAGGACGCGGACGACGTCACGCTCGACTCGGGCTCGCGGCACGCTGGCACTTTGCAGCGAGCACTCGCGCAGTCAATTGGGAGGTCGATCGGGTAGAGTGCGCCATGCCGGCAAACCCGAGCGCGCACGACGACATCCTCGGCCACCCCAAGGGTCTCTACGTCTGCTTCCTCACCGAGATGTGGGAGCGCTTCGCCTTCTACGGCATGAAGGCGCTGCTCTTCCTCTACTTGGTCGGCCATCACAAGTTCACCGACGACGACGGCTACCTGCTGCTCGGGACCTACGCCGGCCTCGCCTACGCGCTGCCGCTGATCGGCGGGATGCTGGCCGACCGCTGGCTGGGCACGCGCAAGGCCGTGATGTTCGGTGGCCTCTTGCTGGTGCTCGGCCAGCTCGGCATGGCCTACACCGGGTCACCGGCCGAGGGCGTGCAAGGCGACGCACAGGCCGACGGCCTCGCGATTCAGGTCATGTACATGTCGCTCGCGCTGATCGGCGTCGGCGTCGGCTTCCTCAAGCCCAACATCTCTACGATTGTCGGCAAGCTCTATCGTGACGACGACCCTCGCCGCGACTCGGGCTTCACCATCTTCTACATGGGCATCAACCTCGGGGCGATGGCCTCGTCGCTGATCGTCGGTTACATCGGCATCGAGTGGGGCTGGGGCTACGGGTTTGGGCTCTCGGGCGTGCTCATGCTGTTTGGCCTCGGCCAATTCCTATATGGCCAAAAGCACCTGCACGGCCACGCCGAGCCGCCCAACCCCGAGCGGCTGCGCGAGCCGGCGCTGGTCGGGCTCTCGACCGAGCGGCTGATCTACATCGGCGGTTTGATCACGACCGTGGCGGTCTGGCAGGTGCTGCAGACCAAGATCGATCTCGGCCCGCTCAGCGCCCTGACCGGCGGCCACGAGGTCACGCTGACCGAGGTCGTCGCGGTCGTGATGGGCCTGGCGCTGTTCGTATGGTTCGTGACGTTCCTGTTCTCGGGCATCAGCGCGCGCGAGCGTGGGCAGATGATCGTGCTGATGACCTTGATCGTCGTCAGCGCGCTCTTCTGGGGTCTGTATGAGCAGACCTACGGCACCTGGGTGGCCTTCTCCGAGCGGGTGATGGACCGCCACATGTTCGGGTTCGAGTGGACGACCAGCCAGCTCACCTCGGTCGGGGCGTTCTTCGTGATCGCCCTGACGCCGCTGTTTGCGTGGCTGTGGCCGCGGCTCGACAAGCTCAACATGAACCCGAACGCGATCGCCAAGTTTGGCCTCGGGCTGGTGTTCGCGGGGCTCGCGTTTGGCGTGCTGGTCTACGCGGCGGAGCACCCGGGCAGCGAGGGGCTGGTCTCGGTCTGGTGGCTGGTGCTCGCCTATCTGGTGCTGGTGTTCGGCGAGATGGTGCTCTCGCCGATCGGGCTGTCTGCGGTCACGACCTTGTCGGTGCCACGGGTGGTCGGGCTGATGATGGGCGCGTGGTTCCTGTTCTCGGCGTTCGGGGAGATCATCGCCGGGCGGTTCGGGACCTGGGCGTCGATCGAGCCGGAGGCGGACGGGAGCATCGATCCGGTCAAGGCGCTCGAGGTGTACTCGGACGTGTTCGGCGACTTGATGTGGATCGGGCTCGCCAGCGGGGCTGTGATGCTGGTCGTGGCGCCGCTGCTCGGGCGGCTCACGCGGTAGTCACTCCGCCATCAAGCAGGCTGAGCCGCCCGCATGCCCCCGAGCGCGGCCGCCAGCGCCTTGTACCCGCGGTGCGCCCGGACCCGCAGCGTGCCCTCGCGAACCCCCAGCTGCTTGGCAATCTCCGCCATCGGAATGCCCTCGAGCTTGTGCATCGTCACGACCTCGCGCTGGGTCTTCGGCAACCCGGCGAGCGCCTGGCGGATGCGGGCTGCGAGGCCGAGCTGTCGCTCCGTCTCGAGCGCTCGGTCCTCGGCGCCAGGCGTGATGTCACTCAGGCTGTCGAGCAGCTCGATGGTATCGTCGCCTGCGGTGTCGAGCTTGACGGCGCGCTCGCGGTAGAGCCGGCGGAGGAAGTCGATCGTGGCGTTGCGGGCGATCGCCGAGTACCAAACGGCGACAGCTCGGTCGGGATCGGAGCCCTCGGGCGTGGCGAAGCGCTCACGCGCGCCGTGGGCCTTCATGAAGGTCTGCTGCAACAGATCCTCGGCGGTGGCCGGGTCGCTGATCTTGCCGCGGATCTGCGCCCGCATCAGTGGAGCGAGCCGACCGAACAGCTCGCGAAAGGCGCGCTCGTCTCCGTCGAGGTAGCGCTCCATCAGCTCGCCTAGCCCGGTGTAGCGGTCTTGTTCGTCGTGGCGGCTCATCTCCCTACCCTCCTTGGCGCTGGGCCCCTCTCGTGGTGGCTCCCGTCAGCGCGTGGCTTGGATGCACGTTCGTGCTCGTGGTTACGCGAGCTCGAGAATTTTTTTCTGGATGGCTGTCATCGATGACCTCGATGACCTCGATGACTTCGATGACCTCGATGGCTTCGAGGTGCTTCCCGGGGTAGAGGATCCGTTAGCCCAGCCATGCGAGCCTGACCTGGAAGCGACTTCGCGGCAGCCTCGAAGTGGAGCGGAGTCACCTCGGACGCCGAGGCAGACGGCGAGTTGGGCATGGTAAGCACCTTCCGGTGAGCGAGTCGGTCCCCGCTGCGGCTGCGAGCCTCGAGGCCTCGGTCAGCCCCCCAGAGGTCGAGGCCGAGAGCGACAGCGCGCGCGCCGAGATCGATGACGCTGCGATCGTCGCGGGGCTGCGTCGCGGTGAAGATCGGGCCTTCGAGTGGCTGGTCCGCACCTACCTGGCGCCGCTACGAGCGGTCGCGTTGCGGTTGCTGCAGAACCCGGCCGACGCCGACGACGCGGTGCAGGAGGCCTTTTTGGCAGCCTACCGCGGGTTCGATCGCTTTCGCGGGGACGCGCGCCTGGGCACGTGGCTGCACCGGATCGTGGTCAACGCCGCGCTTCAGCGACTCCGTCGCGCGCGCAGGCAGGCGGACGGCGAGGTCGACATCGACACGCTATTGCCGCGGTTTCGCGAGAACGGCTACCCCGAGCACTTCCACCAGCCCTGGGTGCAGCCCGTCGATGATCTCGTGACGCAGGCCGAGACCCGCGAGCAGGTCCGTGAGATGATCGACCGCCTGCCCGAGAGCTACCGGACCGTGCTGATCCTCCGCGACATCGAAGAGCTCGACACCGCCGAGTCCGCCGAGCTGCTCGGGATCACGCCAGCGGCCCTCAAGGTGCGCCTGCATCGGGCTCGGCAAGCGCTACGAAACCTCCTCGAGCAAGAGCTCGAACTCACCCGCCGAGCATGAGCGACCACGAGCACCAGCACGGGCACGGACACAGGCACGGGCAATGCCAAGCAGGCCTGCACGTCCTGACGTGCAAAGAGATCAGCGAGTTCTTGCTCGCTTATCTCGATCGCGAGCTCGATCCGCTCGAGCAGGCCGAGTTCGAGCGGCACCTGAAGGGTTGTCCGCCCTGCCACAACTATCTCGACGGGTATAAGGAGACCGTCGAGCTGGTGAAGCGCTGCGGCAAGGCGGAGATCGATCCCGAGACCAAGGCGAAGTGGAAGCCGCCCGAGGATCTGGTCCAGGCGATCCTGCGGGCGAAGGCGACCTCGGGCGAGCCGGGCTGATTTCGTCGGGTCAGGGCGTGGCGACCCGACCGATCCGCCGCGGATCTGCGAACCCGTACTGCTTGTCGGAGGGCGGAACCGTGACGATCGCTTGAACCGCGCCGATCGCCGCGACCAGGTTGAACTGGTAGCCGAGCGCCTGCAATGCGGCGATCACCATGGGGTCGAAGCCAGCCTCCCGCTCGCCGACCGCCGTGTCACTCGCGCTGGTCATCGAGATCCGCGGCGCAAGGCCCGATTCCCGCAGGGTCATGCGGTGATCGATCAGGTTCAGCGTGAAGTTGAGCAGCGTGTTGATGATCGCCGCGCCGCCGGGCGATCCGTAGGCCGCCACGGGCTTGCCGTCGAGCAATAGCATCGTCGGCGCCATGCTGCTGCGCGGGCGCTTGAAGGGCGCGGCATCGTTGGCGCCGGGATCATAGTTGTCGGGATCGGGGTTGTAGGTCGGGACCCGATTGAAGTCGGTCATCTCGTTGTTGAGCAAGAAGCCGTAACCCGGCACCATGATCCCGGTGCCCCAGGTGGCCTCGATAGTCATCGTCATGGTGACGATGTTGCCCCACTCGTCGACGATCGAAACGTGCGTAGTGTCGTCGGATTCGTCCAATGTGTCGATCGGGGCTCCAGCCGCGAATAGGTCCTCGTCCGCGAACTCCGGATCGTAGGGGCGCGGATCGCCGGGCATGATCCCCGTGAGCCGCTGACCCACCTCGATCAACGCGGAGCGCTGGGCGAGATAGGCATCCGACAAGAGGCCAGCCACCGGCACGGTCGGGCACCCGGGACAATTCTGATCTCCGACCCACAGCGCCCGATCGGCGAACGCGAGCCGCATCGCGTCGATCATCACGTTGAGGGTCTTGAATTCACCAAACCCGAAGCCCGCATCCTCGTCGCCGATCGGGAAGCGCTCGAGCATGCCGAGCATCTGCAACAAGGCGATGCCGCCCGACGAAGGCGGGGGCATCGTCACCACTTCGTACCCCTCGTAGAACCTCGAGATCGGGTCGAGGATCTCGACCTCGTACGATTCGAGATCCTCGCACGTCATCCGGCCGACCCCATCCGGGTTTTGCGTGCGCGTGACGAGCTGGGCGTCCACGATCGCCCTGGCGATCCCGGCCTCGTGATCGCAGTCGTAGAAGGCGTCGGGACCATGCTCGGCGATCAGCTCGAAGGTGTGGGCGAGATCGGGCTGGACCAGCAGATCGCCAGCCTCGAGCGGCTCTCCGTCCGGACGGAAGACCGAACGAGCGACCTCGTAGGCCGGGTTGCCGGGCTCGTTGCCGAGCTTGGGCAGCAGGATGTCGTTGGCCAGCCGCGTGCTGACCACGACGCCCTCCTCCGCGGCCTCGATCGCGGGCTGGAGCGCCTCGGCCAGCGTGATCGTGCCCCAGTTGTCGAGCGCCGTGGTCACGCAGAGCAGCTCGCCGGGCACCGCGACGGCGTAGCCGCTCGACGAGCGCAGGGCAAAGTCCGGCTGGCTGACGAACATATCGGGGGTCGTGGCCGCCGGCGCCCACTCACGACAATTGATGATGAAGGTTTCGTTCGATTTGGCCAGGTGGATCATCATGAAACCACCGCCGCCAATTCCCGAGGACTGTGGCTCGGCGACGTTGAGCGCGAACACCATCGCGGCTGCGGCATCGATCGCGTTGCCGCCATTGGCGAGCACCTCGGCGCCGACCTCGGCGACGACTGGCTCCGACGCCGTGACGACGCCCTCGCGGAATGCCTTGCCGGTGCCCGGCTTCGACTCGGGGTTGTTTTTCCACGAGTCGTCGTTGTCCGGTAAGGTCGTATCGGGGAGCTCCGAGGGCGCGACTCGCCAGCCCATGTCTGGTCCATCGCTGCTCGTGCAACTGATCAGAGCCGTAGCGATTAATCCAGGAACCACGCGGGTCCAATCGATTACGGAGTTGTTGGCCATGCAGATGCTCTGGCTTGCGCCGAGCCGGCAACCACCCAGAGACCATGGATTCGATCGCGTGCGCCGCAAACGACAAAATGCAAATGTGGAAGTGGCGTGCGCCACTTGCGTCGCATGGTCGAATTATGTGGCTGGCCGGCCGTTCTCGCGCGGAGCGGCGACTCAGACCCGTAGAGCATCAAAATGAAAAGAGGGAGGTCGCCCTCCCGCTTTCCCCATGATGATCTCGGATCAATCCGGGACTGTTTAGCTCAGCCCCCGCCGCCGATGCTGGTGCTCCGGTTCACGATCCGCGGGGTCAGGAAGATCAGCATCTCCGACCGGTCGTCGCGCTCGATCGTGTTCTTGAAGAACCACCCGATGATCGGGATGTCGGCAAACCACGGCACCTTGCTCTTGTTGAGGCCCTGGTTGCGAGTATAGATTCCGCCGATGACGGCGGTGTCGCCGTCGGTGATCAGCAGTTGGCTGTTCGCCGACTTGGTCAGAATCGTGGGATCACCCCGGGCCCCGGTGTTGACGAAGTCGGCCTCGTTCTTCTGGACGGCGACTTCGAGCATGACCGCGCCCTCGTTGGTCACGTGCGGGGTCACGCGCAGGCCGAGCGTCGCGTTGACGTAGCGGGTGTTCACGCCCTGGGCCGACACCTGCGAGATCGGGATCTGCACGCCCTGCTCGATCTGTGCCTCGGTGTTGTCGAGCGTGACGATCTTGGGCGCGGAGATGATCCGGACCTCGCCCTCTTCCTCGGCGGCGCTGAGGCGCAAGTTGGTGTTGAGGTTGCCGGACAGGCTTCCGAACGAGAAGCCGATCGCACCACCAGTGCCGGTCGCGACCGTCGCGGGCAGGTCGACGGCGTAGTGGGGGTTGGCGGCTGCGCCAGGTAGGATCAAGCCGCGGGTCGGCGAGAGGTTGCCACCCGAGCCACCGCCGACGCCGATCGAGTTGGGGAACAGCAGGCCGGTCGGGTTGCCGGTGCCGGGGCTGGCGATGAAGTCGAAGCCCCACTGGATGCCGAGCTGGCGCAGCCAGTTGGTCCGCGCCTCGACGATGCGGGCCTCGATCAACACCTGCGGGGTCTGGCTGTCGAGCTGGCGGACCAACGACTCGGCCAGCGCGATGTTCTCGCCCACGTCCATGACGATCAGCGTGTTGGTCCGCGAGTCGGGCGTGACCGTCCCGCGCGAGCTGAGCACGCTCTGGACCTTGGGCAGCATGTCCTGCACGGTCGCGTAGGAGAGCGGGATCAAGCGGGTCTCGAGCGGCTTGAGCTGGACCTGGGCGTTGGCCTGCTCGATCGCCTTACGCCGCTCCTCCTCGAGCTCGGCCTGGGTGGCGACGCGGATGACGTTGCCCTCCTGGACCATGCCGAGCTGGAGCGAGCGCAGGATGATGTCGAGCGCCTGGTCCCAGGGGACCGAGCTGAGCTTCATCGTGACGGTGCCCTGGACCTCGGGCCCGGCGATGATGTTGACCCGGCCGATGTCGGAGAAGAGCAGCAGCACGTCCTTGATCGGGGCGTCTTGCAGCTCGATGTCGATCCGCTCACCTCGCCAGCGAGTCCGGCTGCCAACGTTGGTCCCCCGTGGAGGCGCGGCGCGCAGCGGCAGCTCGTCGGCGCTCGGGAGCTTGTTCGAGAAGCCCGACACCTTGTTGCCGCCGAGGCTGACGACCTCGCTGCGCTTGGTCGGGACCTCGGTGGACTCGTCGTCGTCGCCACCACCCTCGGCGGTGGTGCGCGGGAACGTCCAGATCAGCCGGTTCCCCTGTTTGTCGAGCGTGAGCTCGGCCGGGCCGCTGGTCGCCGAGGCGACCACGATCTTGACGTCCTCGCCCTCGCGGAAGCTGGTGATGCGATCGATCGGGCCGTTGAAGCTGGTCGTGTCGAGGCTGCGCTCGAGCGTCGAGGGGATCTCGGTGTCGCGCAGCTCGAGCATGGTCATGTTCGGCGTCAGGCTGCTGGCGTCGTACACGACTGGTCCATCGAGCTCGACGACCACGCGCGAGCCCCTCGGTCCATCCTCGAAGCGGACGTCACGAACGGCCGCGATCCCAGCCAGCGCGCGCTCGTCCTCCCACTCCTTCGACAGCGAGCGCTGACGCTTGGCGTTGGTCAGGGTGTCGTCGAGCTGCTGCTCGGCGGCGGCGATCCGGCTGTGCAGCTCGGTGATGCGGGCCTCGTGCTCTTCGGCCTCGGCCTGCTGCTTGGCGTACTCCTGCTCGGCCTTGTGCAGGGCCTGCTTGGCCTTCCGATGCTCGCGCTTGTTGTCCTTGGCGGGGCCGCGCTCACCACCGACCTGCTGGTAGCGCGTCCAGGCCTGGTCGAGCGCCTCGCGGGCGTCAGCCAATTCCTGCTCGGTCTGGCCGAGGTTGGCCGGTAGCTCGTCCCGCTTGGCCGCGAGCGCGCCGTCGAGCTCTGCCCGATCCTTCTCGAGCGCGGCCAGGCGTGCGGTCGCGTCCTCCTCACGCTGCTTGGCCGCGTCGGCGGCCGCCTCGGCCTGCGCCAGCGCCCGCTCGAGCTGCGCGCGCTCCTCCTCGTCGACCTTGCGGAGCTTGCGGCTGGCCTTGCGAGCCTCACCGAGCGCCTGCTTGGCGTCGGCGAACGCAGCCTTGGCTTGGGCCTGATCCTCGCGGGCCTGGGCCATCGCCTCCTCGGCATCGGCCAACAGATCTTCGGCCTCGCGCTTGGTGTTGGCGGCGGCTTCCCGGATCGCGATCGCTTCGGCCTCGGCTGCCTCGGCGGCGGCCTTGGCCTCGGCCGCTCGCTTCTCGGCGGCGAGCGCCTTCTTCTCGGCCTTCGCGATGCGGGTCTCGGTCTCGTCCAGCACCTTCTTGCGTGCGGCCGCCAGCTCGCGCGCCTCGGCCAGCGTGGTCGCGGCCTCGTCCTCGAGCTCCTCGGCACGCTTGCGCGCCTGCTCCTCGAGCTTCGCGGCCTTGTCCTCGACCTTCTTGGCGTTCTTGCGCGCCTCTTGCTCGAGCTCCGCGGCCTCGTCCTCGATCTCTGCGGCCTTCTTGCGCGCCTGGTCTTCGAGCTCCGCGGCCTTCTTGGCGGCCTCGTCCTCGATCGCCTGGGCCTTGGCCGCGAGGGTGTCGGCTTCGGCGCGGATCCGGGCGGCCTCCTTCTCGGCATCCTCTGCCGCGACCTTGGCATCGGCGGCTCGCTGCTCGGCCTCATCAGCCCGCTCCTCGGCGCCCTTGGCCTTCTTCTCCGCCGCAGCCACCTTGGACTCGGCGTCGGCCTTCATCGACTCGATCTCGGCCTTGCGCTTACCCGCGCTCTTGCGGGCGAAGTAGGCCTCGGGCGCGACCTCCTTGGGCGTGACCGTGATGACCAGCTCGTTGTGCTTGGGCACGACGATGTAGCTGGCCTCGCGCTTGAGGTGGACGACCACGCGGGCGACCTGGCTCTCGCTCTCCTCGACCGCGCCGATCGTCACGCGGCCGACCGCCCAGCTGTCGATGTCGACGTGCGGCACCGCCTCGCCGCGGCTGCTGTTGCTGATGTCGACGACCAGACGGTCGGGGTCGGGCAGGCGGTAGACGTTGAAGGTTGGCTCGGAGGTGCCCGCGAGCCGCAAGATCGTGGTCCCGTCGTCGAGCTCCTCGACCGTCAGGCCGTCGATCGAGTTGAGGCCCTTGCGCTTGCTCGCGCTGGGCGCGGGCTTGCTCGCGGCGGTGGGCTTGCTGCTCGCGGCCTCGGGCTTGCCCTTCGCCTTGGGCTGGCTGGCCTCGGCTGGGCCCCCGTCGAGAGCGAGCAGGAGCACCGCGGGCAGAGCCATGGTCGCGAGTGGCGACCAGCGGAGGCGGCGAGACGAGTGCTTTGCGTTCGGGTGCGGGTTCATGATCCGACCTCGGGCCCGCGCAATGCGGGGTCGAGAGACACGAGGGGGTCGACGCTGCGCGAGCGCAGCGGTGGGGCTGACAATCGATTCAGCCCCCGTGGGGCTGACGAAGACGATTTCGTCGCAGGCGAGCTACTTGTCGTTCTTGAGATAGATGACCCGTCGCTCGCCCCGCTCCATGTTCCAGCTCGGGATCAGCTCGGGGTCGACGACCTCGACCTCGATGTAGTCGCGGTTGACCGACGCGAGCAAGACTTCGGCGCTGCTGAAGTACTCGCCTTGCTTGACGCTCTTGGACTTCTTGTCGGTCGGTGAGAGGAACAGCGCGCGGGGCTCGACGTTGCGGCCGGCGTTGACGATCGCGATCAGCTTGAGCTGCTCGAACTCGTACTCGGCCAGCTTGACGGCGCGCTGCTTCTCGATGACCTCGACCGGGACCGGATCGGGCGCGGCGAGGCTGACGTAGGTGTGGAAGGGGTCACGAGCGCCAGCGGCGAAGTCCTCGCGGCTGAGCACCGGCCGAGGCGGACGCGGGCGCTCGGGCTCGGCCGGCGGCGCTTCGACCTGGCCACCGCCGGCCTGCGTGGATCGTCGCGAGCCGCCGCCTGCCGGGGCCTTGCTCTCGCCAGCGGCAGCCTTGCTGCCGTCCTTGGCGTCGATCTTCTTGGTCCCCGGCGGGAGGCCACGCTGCGAGGTCTGGGCCTCCTCTTCGCCACCGCAGCCGATCGGTCCGAGCAGCACGGCTGCGAGCAGCAACGCGTATGACTGGTTGGATCGCATCACGCGCCTCCCTTCTTGCCGGAGCGCCGCGTGCCGCCCTCTTCGGGCCCGGCCGTGCGCTCCTTGTCGGTCAGCAGGCGGAAGGTGCTAGCCACGAATTCGATGCGCAGCAGCGGGAAGCCGCTGGTGTCGAACTCGCGCTCGAGCTTCATCGAGACGCTCTCGACGTTGACGACCTGCTTCATCTCCGACACGCGACGGAAGAACTCGCCGATCTCGTGCCAGGTGCCGATCGCCATCACCTCGACCGGGATCTTGGCGTAAAAGTCCTCGCGGATCTCGGGCTGCGGGACCCAGCGCTCGAGCTCGAGGCCGACACCCCGAGCCTCGCGCTGGAAGGTCCCGATCAGGTGATCGATCGTCGCCGAGTCGATCGGCACGACCTCGAGCTTCTTCTTGAGCTCGCGGTCGCGCTCGGCCTGGTCCTTGAGCTTCTGCTCGTAGTTGGCGTACTCCTGCTTGGCCGCGTCGAGGTCCTGCTTGGCCTTCTCGACCGCGGCTTGGCTCTGCGTGCGAGCCGTGACCGCGTCGGTGAAGTAGAGGAAGTACCAGCCGAGCCCGACTAGGGCCGCGCCGACCAGCCAGGCGAGCACGAGCTGCCATGCCGGCAGTTCGGCGAGCTTGTCGAGCTGTGAGGTCGAGGTCGTGGCCATGTCAGTCCCAGTAGGCGACCTTCGCGGTCAATTCGAAGGTGTAGTAGTTCTGCAGCAGCTCACCGGGCTTGGGATCCTTGGGCGTCGACGATGAGCCCGAGGCCTTGACCTCTTGCAGCTTGAACTCGGGGTGCGAGACCCGCTCGAACCGAGCCGAGGCGCGCAGCCGCTTGACGAACTCGCTGAGGTCGTCGGGATCGCGGGTGCCCCCGGTCAGCTCGAGCACGCCGCCCTCGGTCTCGACCATGGACACCAGCCAGACCGAGGTCGCGTCCCAGTTGGGGTCGAGGCGGGCCTGCGGGTCGAGCTCCTCGCGCTGCCGCTGCATGGCCTCGTCCATCAGCGGCTGCTTGCCGGTCGTCAGCACCGTGGTGATGTCGTAGAGCACGTAGATCGGCGTGCGCCGCTTGGTCTCGAGCAGCTCGACGGCTGCGCTGAGCTGGTCGTAGCGAGCCTGCGCGGCCTCGAGCTCGGCGGTGTCGATCTTGCCGCCGAGCTCCTTGGTCTCCTTGCTCAGCTTGCTGGCGTCGGCCTTGAACTTGGCCGCCTCGTCCTCGACACCGGAGAGCAGCAGCCAGCCGACCACGCCGAGCGCGATCCAGCCGATCACCATCGCCATCGCCAGCACGCTCCCGCGCGAGACCTGCGTGGTCGGGAGCGCCTTGGTGACGACCGTCTTGGACTTGCTGGGGACGCTGCGCTTTTGCGCGGCGGGGTGGAGGTTGATGCGGATCATGGCGTCATCACCTCACTTCTTGTCGCCCGACTGGCGCAGCGCGAGCCCGAACGCGACGGTCGCGACGGGAGCGTTGGCACGCAGGTAGTCGACGTCGAACCGACGAGCGTCGATCTGCACGCGAGCGAAGGGATCGAAGATCTCGACCGGCACGCGGGTGCGATCCTGGATCGCCTTGGGCAGCTGCGGTACCAGGGCGCTGCCGCCGGTCAGGTAGACTCGGGCCAGCACCGCGTCGGCGGCGTTGTTGATGTAGAAGTCGATGGTCCGCTGAAACTCGCCAGCGACCTGCTCGGAGATCTGCGCGAGCACCCGGTGGACCTCTTGCGGGACGACCTCGGCGGCGCTGGCGGCCATGACGCTGCCGACCTTGTAGGCCTCGGCGCCCTCGACCCCGACCGCGAGGCGGTGCCGGATGGCGTCGGTGAAGGTGTCACCGCCGATCGCGATGTTGCGGTGGAAGACCGGCTGCCCGTTGCGGACCAGCGCGATGGTCGAGAAGCGCGCGCCAACGTTGATGACCGCGAAGGTCTGGTCGGGGGCCAGCCCGACGCTGGTCTCGATCGCGTTCTGCATGGCGAACGCGGCGGTGTCGACGATGATCGGGTTGAACCCGGCCTCCTTGATGACGGCCAGGTACTGCTCGACGATCTCGCGCTTGGCCGCGACCAGCACGACCTCCATCTGACCTTCGGGCGTGCGCTGGACCAGCACCTCCCAGTCGACGATCACGTCCTCGCGCGCGAACGGGACGTTCTGCTTGACCTCCCACTCCATCTGCTCGGCCAGAGCCGCGCCCTCCATGGCCGGGATCGCCAGCCGACGGATGATCACGCTGTTGCCCGAGATGGCCAGCGCGATCTCCTTGCCCTTCAAGTGGATGCGCTTGGCGAGCGAGCGGATCGCCGCCACGACAGCCGGCGGATTGGCGATCGCTCCATCGATCACCGCGCCGACTGGCAGTGGCTCGATGCCGAAATTCTGCAAGACCATGCCCTTGCGGCTGGCCTTCACCTGCACGAGCTTCACCGAGCTCGCGCCGATGTCGAGACCGATGCACTGACGAGCCATCAGCGTGCTCCCTCCCCGACCACGTGAAGAGGGTACGCTGGGCTGGCCAGCTCGACGGGGGTTACTCCTCCACGTCGATGTTGGGCCAGACCTCGGTGCGGGCCGAGGGCGAGAGCCCCAGCGCCTCGAGGATCTTGCGCTTCGTATCCATCCGGCACGGATGGCCCGCCTCGACGCGGTCGATCGTCAGCGGTGAGACTCCAGCCCGGCGTGCCAGCTCGGCCTTGGACATCATCGCCTCCTGCCGGAGCTTGCGAACGTTGTTGGGCTCGATACCCGAACGCGAGACCCTGGCCTTGCGCTTGGCCTTGCTCCCGCCGGAGTTTGCTGGAGCGGTCGGAAGCGGCGACTCGACGAGCGCCGCTTCGTCGATCGGTCGCGGGCTCTCCTGCTCGCTCGCGCCCTCGTTGTCGTCCTGGCCCTGCATCTCGACGCCCTTCTCCCGACCCTTCGCCGTCGTCGTCTCGCCCGTCGTCGAACCCTCGCCCGTTGCATGAGCCTTGGGCTCGGGTGTTGCTGACGACTTCATGAGCTCGGCCGGGTTCGAAGCGTGGCGTGGACATTGTCCGCCCCTGAGCAGGCCCCGTCAACGGGCACGTGCAATCCAAATGATGCGTAATTGAGTGCAAGTGATAGGGATTTGATGGGTCTTTTAAGTGTGTGGCTACGCGGGGGTTCCGCGGTGCGTGCTCGGCTCCCGCAGGCGGGTCGATCGCTGGCTGGAAGGCGGGAAGATGCACGAGATGAGAGGCGGGCGCATGTTGCGCTATTGCTGTACGCCCGCGGAGGTAGCTTCCCATGACGGCCGCGTCCGACCCAAAAAATGCGGAGGAACGGGGGCGAGTGCGCGCGATTGTGGGCGGGTAGAGCTTGAAATCCGGACACCGGCGTCATGAGCGCTGCCGGCGAGTCGAGTTACCCAGCCGGTCCGAGCGCAGTTGTCGCCATATCCTTCGGCACGATACCCTGTGCCATCGACCAGGAGTGGTCCCGTCAGGTGTGGCAATGACGCAGAAGTGGTTCGACTGCCCGAAGCCGCAGCCAGACGCGCCGATCAAGCTGATCTGCCTGCCTCACGCAGGCGCCAGCCCACGCTCCTTCTACTCGTGGGCCAACGACCTGCCGCCCGAGATGGAGCTGCTGCTCGTGTGCCTCGCGGGGCGCGGGAGCCGGGATGACGAGCCGCTAGCGACCTCGGTCACGAGCATCATCGAGCCGCTCGCCCGCGCGATCACCCCGCTGATGACCGGGACGACGGTGTTCTTCGGGCACAGCCTCGGTGCCCTGCTCGCGGTCGAGCTCGTGCGGGAGCTGAGGCGTCGACACATCAGCTCGCCTCGGCTGCTCGTGGTGTCGGGCCGAACGGTTCCTGGATCCGGTCGGACGCTCAAGCTGCACGCGCTACCCGATCCGATGCTGGTCCGAGAGGTCCAGCGAATCTATGGCGGCATCCCGCGGGAGATCCTGGTCGAGCCCGCGATGCTGCGTCGAATGTTGCCGATCCTCCGCGCCGACCTGTCCGTCAACGAGACCTACCAGCACGTGCAAGAGCCTCCGCTCGACTGCTCGATCCTCGCGCTCGGTGGGGCCGAAGATCCGCACGTGACCGGGACCGAGCTCGAGCTCTGGCGAGGCCAGACCACCCGCAACTTCGAGTGCGCCCAGTTCGAAGGCGGACACTTCTACTTGACCGCCCCCGATGCGGTGAGCTGGGTGATCGCTCGCATCGGCGACGCGCTCGCTCGCGCGACGTCGACCCGGTAGAGCGCGACCGCTCGGCCCTCGAAGCGGCTACCCTCGGGCCGTGAGCGTGTCGCCTCGAGCCCCATCGACCCGAGACGGCGACGCGGGCTTCGTGCGCGTGCTGGTCGTCGACGACGAAGAGGCGATGCGGCACATGCTCGAGCTGCTGCTGCGACGCGCCGGCTTCGAGGTCCAGACCGCGGCGAGCGGAGAACGAGCGCTGGCGTTGCTGGCGAGCTCGCGCGAGACCGAGGGCGGCGAGATCGACGTCGTGCTGTCCGACGTCCGCATGCCCGGGCTCGACGGGCTCGCGCTCGCCGAGC
>CBFGLP010000014.1:0-4027 GCA_965649595.1 uncultured Myxococcales bacterium
TTGTCGGCGGGCTTCTCGGCGGGAGCCTCGGCCGGCTTCTCCTCGGCCTTCTTCGCCTCGTCCTTCTTCTCCTCTTCCTTCTTGGCGTCCTTCTTGTCGTCCTTCTTCTCTTCCTTCTTGTCGCAAGCAGGGGCCAGGAAGGTCAGAGCCGTGAGGGCGGCAACCAGGAGGGTGCTGTTGAACTTCATCTCGCGTGTCTCCGTTGTCGTTCGAGTCGGTTGGTTTGCCTCGTGACGGGCGAGTCCAGTGCTCGATCGTTCGCGGGGCTAGCGGCGCGTGCGCCGAGGTTGAGATCATTACCACGGCTCCGCCACGCTCGCAGCCCCATCCATGAGTGCAGTGGCTGGGGCCAACCTAGGTCCGATCTGATATTGCGCTTTGGACGCTTCAAGTGCCGAGGCATTAAAATGTCATATTAACGTAATTCAAATTGGATATGCGCAAACTACGCTTTATTACCTCAAAGGCCTCTAGAGCGTCAAAAATCAACGTTATTGAGCCTTGGGTCGGTGCGCCCGCCGTGCCCCAATCAAACCTAGCAAAACCAATGAAGAGGTCTTCCGCCCCCAGGGCGACACCTCTGTCACGTGAACCAAAATTCACAGGGTGCGAAGACTCAAGCACGCCGCATGGAACACGAGATCACCACGTGCAGCCCCACGAGGCCGTCGAGGTCTTGGCTTGCTCGCGAGCCGCTCGGCAACCGATCTGCAGAGCCTGAGTCGCAGCGTCTCCGCCCTGCAGGGTCTGCGACCACGCTGCATGGTTGTCCGCGACGATCCGCTTGTGTGACTCGCGATCGGCTTGCGGCGCCTTCTCGTCGATGCACTTCAGATAGTCGTCGACGTACTGATCACAAACAGCGACGCCGAGGTCCGCGAACGACTCCGGCACCGGCTGGAGCTCGCCGGTCTCTTCGTCTTCGCCCTCTTCGGTGTCGGCCGGCGGCTCACCCGTGGTCGTGCCCGTGCTTGTCGTGCTGGTCGTGCTCGTCGTGCCGCTCGCCGCCGTGTCGCTCGCGCTCGCGCCCGTGTCTGCTTTCGCGTCGTCGCTGCTCTTGGCGTCCTTCTTGTCGGCCTTGCTGCCCTCGTCTTCGCGCGAGCATGCGCTGCTGGTCAGCGCGAGGAGCAGGGACGCGAAGGTGAACCGAAGCGTGCGCGACATCGGCGGGACTCTACGGACGCGAGCGACCCCTCGACAAGCGGCCTCGCGCGCCAGGCCGCATCGACCGCGATCGAGCCCTTCGGCGCGACGGACCGATGAAGCCCTTCGCGCTCGTCGGTCGAAGCTCGCGCGGGCGTGCATCACGAGTCGCGCTCGATCTCGCCATCGCTGCTCGTGCTCGGCCGCGCAGTGGGTCCCACGAACCCGTGAAAAAGCTCAACCGCTGAGCCAGTCGAAGGTCGGGGGCTCGCCCCTACCATCCCGCCATGGCGTCGACCAGCGATCCGATCCTCAGCGCGATTTTTCGGTCCCGGGGGACCGACTCGGACAGTCAGCCCGATCCCGATCAACCTGCCCGCGCGCTCTTGGTTGCGGGCGCCTGTGGCAACGTCGGCTTCGGCAAGCTCGGCCAGTTCGCCCGCCTCCTGGTCCGCTACGGCGTGCCGGTGATCGCCCTCGACCTGTCCGACAAGGTCCAGCAGGTGCCCGAGAAGCTGCGCGAGGCGTTCGGCAAGCGCTTCTCGGCCGAGGAGGTCGACGCGGTGCTGGCCAACCTCCACATCGTCCAAGGCACGCTCGCCGACGTCCCGGCTTCGCTGCGGATCGGGTTCGTGTTCGAGGCGATCCCCGAGCGCCTCGATCTCAAGCGCTCGTTCTTCACTGCCCTGCGCGAGCGTGATCCCGAGGCCTACGTGTTCTCGGCGACCTCGGGCCTGACCACCCGCCACCTGTTCGAGGGGCTGCCCGGGGCCGATCGCTCCGGCGTCATGCACCCCTTCTTCCCGCACCTGACCAACAAGCTGTTCGAGATCCCGACCCGCGGCTGCACGACCTCGACCGACACGCTCAAGCTGCTTCGCAAGTTCCTCGGGAAGCTCGGCCTCGTCGCGATCGAGACCGCCGATGTGCCAGCGTTCGCTGCCGATCGGATCTTCTGCGGGATGATGCTCGAGGCCGTGCGCATCCACGTCGACACCGGGCTCTCGCCCGCGCAGATCGATGACGCCTGCCGCAAGCTGCTCGGGACCTCGCCCTTTTACGTGCACAACCTGATCGGTGGGGCAAACTACCTCTCGGCCCACTGCATGCAGCTGCTCTGCGAGGAGGTCGACTCGACGCTCTACGCGATCCCGGACGCCTGGCAGCCCTACATCGCCGACGCCAAGAAGCAGTGGCCCTACGAGCGCGGTCAGACCTGCTCGCCGGAGCAGGCCGCGATCGTCGAGCAGCGGATGCTCGGCATGCTCTTCTCGCTGACCACCCGGATGCTCGTCGCCGGCGTGGTCGGAGCCGACGCGCTCAACTTCCTGTGCGAGAACGCGTTGGCGTTCCGGACCGGAATCCCGGCGCTGATGGCCCAGCGCGGCCTCGCCAGCACCCGCGAGCTGATCGAGCGCTTCCTGACCAGCCAGCAGATCACCAAGCCCGACGAGGTCGCCCCGGTCGCCAAGCTCGAAGCGTCGATGCTCGCCGACATCTACGTCGGCACCAGCGTGCACGATGGCGTCGGCCTGCTCTCGCTCAAGCGCACGACCCTCAACCATCACTTCGTCGCCGAGCTCGACGTCGCCTACGAGCGGCTGGCCGCGGATCCGCGCGTGCAGGCGATCGTAGTCGCGCCCGATGGCACGCTCAGCCGCGAGTTCGGCCATGGCGCGGACATCAATTGCTTCGTCCCGGTGCTCGGCGATCACGAGGCCGCGCTCGCGCTGATCCAGGGCTGGAAGGCCACGCTGACCAAGCTCTGGCGCAGCGAGAAGCCGACCGTCGCCGCGCTGGTCGGGCGGGTGCTCGGTGGCGGTAACGAGCTGGCCTCGTGCTGCCACGCGCGAGTGGCCGCGATCGGGACCAAGCTCGGTCAGCCCGAGCCGACCGTCGGCGTGCTGCCGGGGCTCGGCGGCTGCCATCAGATCCACCGCGCGTCCAAGCCCGAGGCCTACGCCCGGATCAACGAGCTGCTGCTGACCGGGCACAGCTTCGACGCGAGCGAGGCGGCGCAGTGGGGCTACGTCAGCAAGCTGGTCCCGGTCGGTGATCTGCCGCGCGAGAGCATGGCGTTCGCGGCTGCGCTGGCCCATGGGGAGGCAAGCAAGCCGGCGTTCCGGATGGGGCCGGTCGAGATCACGGTCGAGCGGTCGGTGTCCGGACGCAACGAGGCCGGGGTCCCGCTCGACGCCGATCTGCGCGAGCTGATCGCCAGCACGATCGAGCAGGCCAACGCCCTGCCCTACGCCGAGGCCTCGGCGCTCGAAGAGGAGCGCGCGGCCGAGAGCCTCACGATGAGCAGCAGCTCGATCGGCGTGAAGGCGATGCAGCGAGGCAAGCCGCCACAGTTCGAGCAGCCGCTCGCCTGATCCACGACTCGCTCGTGTTTCCGCTTGGACCCGGCAGCGTGACTCGCTGCCGGGTCTGGGTCTTTCTGGGCCTTCGCTAAATCGTGGGATGAGCAAAAGCGCTCACTCTCGGGAGGACCTCACACCGAGCTCGCGCACGCGCGCTCGCTCGTCGAGGCTCGGTCGCTATGCTGCCGGCCATGCAGCGTACGACGAATCGATTCCTTGCTCTGTTGGTCTGCGGGCTCCCGCTGTCCGCGATCGGCTGTGGTGGTGACGACGGCGGGGACCAGGGCGACGACATTGGTGACACGACCACCGACGAGAGCGGCACCGCCGAGGACAGCGAGAGCGAGACGGGCAGCTCGAGCAGCGACTCGTCCGACTCGAGCGACTCGACCGACGCGACCGATGCGACCGAGTCGACCGACGCCGAGTCGAGCGACTCGAGCGACTCGAGCGACTCGAGCGACTCGACCGACGCGACCGAGTCGACCGACGCGACCGAGTCGACCGACGCGACCGACGCG
>CBFGLP010000015.1:0-4071 GCA_965649595.1 uncultured Myxococcales bacterium
TCGCCCTCCTCGGCGCCGCGCCGGGGGCCGGCGACGACCCGCTGGCGATGGCGCTGATGCACGCGCGCCTGTTCGGGCCGCAGGCGGGCCCGCTGCAGGTCGGTCGCTTCACCGTGCTCGAGCGGCTCGGCGAGGGCGGCATGGGCAAGATCTACAAGGCCTACGATCCGACCATGGATCGCTACGTCGCCTTGAAGGTGCTCAAGCCCGACGTGCCCGAGAGCGAGCGCTCGCGCTTCCATCGTGAGGCCGTGGTCGCGGCCAACTTCTCGCACCCCAACTTGGTCCGCGTGCTCGAGGTCGGGCAGACCCCCGAGTTCCAGTGGTTCGCGATGGAGTACCTGCGCGGCAACGACGTCGGGCACGTGCTCGGGCGGCGCCGCTACATCTCGTTTCGCGTGCTGGTCGACATCTTCTCGCAGACCCTCGACGCGCTGAACTACATCCACATCCGCAAGATCGCCCACTGCGACATCAAGCCCGAGAACATCTTCATCACCCGCGACGCCTACGACCGCCGACTGGTGATCGTCAAGCTGATCGACTTCGGCATCGCGCGAGATCTCGAGGGCCCGCTCGAGCTGCACACGCACATCACCGGTGATCCGCGCTACATGGCGCCGGAGCAGGCCGTGATCAATGGTCGCATCGATCGCCGCGTCGATCTCTACGCGCTCGGGGTCACCTTCTACGAGGTGGTGACGACCCGACACCCGGTCGAGGAGTACTTCGATCTCCCGCCCGCGCAGCTGCTCGCCGTGCAGATCCGTCGCGAGTTCGAGCCGCCCAGTCGCTTCATGCCCCCAAACACGCCGCCCGAGCTCGCCGCGGCCGTCGACGACTTCGTGGCCCGCGCTTGCGCGAAGAACCCTGCCGACCGCTTCGACAACGCGCTCGAGATGCAGCGAGCGCTGCATGACATGCTCCGGATCTTGGACGGTGTGCGCGAACCTGGCGGCGAGGACGACGGTAGCCTGGGGACCTGAACGGGATCCTACCGACCGGTCGACATCGCCCACTTCGGACTCGCGGGCTTCGTCGGCCCCCCGAGACTGGAGGGCTGGTGGGCTCCGAACGATGTTCGATGCCTGGACAGGCTGGCTGGTCTCCTACCGTGATCGGACCGAGACAATCCTGCTCGACCTCCATTATCGAGCCGTCACACGACCCGGCATTCGTGGGCGGGAGCACGCTCGGGCGAGTGTCTAGTCATAGCGAAGGGGATGCGCTCCAACCCTGCGGCCATACCTCCATGTCGGGGAATTCGCTTGGCGGTCGTCGGTCGCGTGCCGCAAAATGAGACGGCGGTCTCGTCTCGAGCATGTGCCAGAGCGGTAACCGCCAACCGTCGACACGCTCGAGCCCCTCGAGCCACGGCGCGACCGCTTCCTCTGACATGCACTCCCTGCCCAAAGCGCGCTCTCAGCCAGGATTCGACGCCCGCTCGTCGGCCGCACCTGCAGGGGCTCGTCGGGCTCAGTCCGTTCTCGCGCACGCTTCGGAGCAGGAGGCTCGCGCACGGTCGCGCGTGGCCTCGCGCTTCGCCGCTGCGCAGGCTTGCGAGGTCTCATGGTGATGTCCAGCAGTGCGTCCTTCGATCCGTCCCAAGATGCGGATCCGCTGATCAATCAGACGCTCGGAGGCAAGTACACCATCGAGCGGTTGATCGGTCGCGGTGGCATGGGCCACGTGTATCTCGCCACGGAGACCGGCAGCAAGCGGCAGGTCGTGGTCAAGATGATCACGCCGACGCTCGCCTTGCAGCCCCAGGCGATGGCTCGCTTCGAGCGGGAGGGCAAGCGGCTCGACGGGCTGCGCCACTCCAACATCGTCGAGATGTACGACTACGGCCGCGAGAGCGGTCGTGCGTACATCGTGATGGAGTACGTCGACGGCGAGCTGCTCAGCGACTTCATGGCCCGCAAGGGCGCGCTGAGCCTGGCCGAGTTCGTGCCGATCGCCGCGCAGATCCTCAAGGGCGTCGGCCATGCGCACTCGCGCGACTTGATGATCCGCGACATCAAGCCCAGCAACGTGATGCTCTGCGAGCGCAAGGGGCGGGCGAACTTCGTCAAGATCATCGACTTCGGGCTCGCCAAGATGCTCGAAGGCGACGAGGACATCACCAAGCAGCACTTCGTCGGTACGGCTGGCTACCTCTCGCCCGAGCAGATCAAGGGCCTCGAGCTCGACCTTCGGGTCGACGTCTACGCGCTCGGGGTGCTCTTCTACCAGATGCTCTCGGGCCGCCTGCCCTTCGAGGCCGAGAACGACACTGCGCTGCTCTACAAGCACGTGCACGAGTTCCCGGCCCCGCTCGGCGAGCTGCTGCCCGCCGGCCACGAGGTGCCCGAAGAGCTGATCCATCTGGTCCACGACTGCCTCGAGAAGGATCCGCAGCAGCGTCCCCGCGACGCCAACGAGATCGTCGAGAAGCTGATCGACTGCGTGCCGATGGCGATGTTCAAGCTGCCGGCGGCGCAGCGCAGCCCGAGCGCCTCGAACACCGGCGAGATCCCGATCTCGGCCCTCTCGACGACCGCGCTCACGGCCCCGACCGGCGAGACCAACATCTATCTGCAGCGCGAGAAGGTCCTCTCGGGCGGCCCGATCGAGGCGACCCCGGCGAGCTCCACGAGCGGGCTGCCGCTCTCGACCACCTCGGGCGAGCGGCCCTCGACCCCGGCGAGCTCGAGCTACGCGCTCGCGGCCGAGCCAGCGCCCAAGCGACGCACGGGGCTGCTCGTCGTGGGCCTCGCCGCGCTGCTCGCGATCGGCGTCGGCGTGGCCATCATGATGAGCGGAAAGGACGATCCCGCTGGCAAGGCCGGTGCGTCCGCCGAGCTCCAGCAAGCGATCGAGAAGGCCGAGGGCCAAGTCGAGGCTGGCGAGCTCGATGCCGCCGTCGCCACGCTCAAACCGATCCGAGGCGCGCTCGCCGAGCAGCCCGAGCTGGCGAATCGGGTCGCAACCCTCGACGAGCAGATCAAGGCCGGCCGGCTGCTCGCGACCGCCAAGGCGCTCGACGAGCAAGGCAAGCTCGACGCCGCGCTGTCGGCCTATCGCGACGCGCTCGAGGCCGACCCAGCCAACGCCGAGCTCCGGGCCCGGATCGCCGAGCTCGAGGCCAAGGGTGAGCCAGCGCCCGACGTGGCCGCGGCTGCGGTGGAGGTCTCGATCAGCTCGGACCCGGTCGGCATATTGACCATCGATGGTGTCGAAAAGGGCAACACGCCCTTCTCCGGGCCGCTCAGCCCTGGCTCGCACGAGGTCACGATCAAGGCCGAGGGCTACGAGGACCACGCACAGACGATCCAGATCGAAAGTGGCGAGAACGACCCGATCTCGGTCAAGCTCGCCAAGCAGTCCGGCGAAGACTCGCCCGAGAAGTCGGACAAGCCGCGCAAGCACTACGGTACGAAGCCCGGCACGACCACGACCCCGACCCCGCCGACCGAGCCGCCCAAGGAGGACAAGAAGGAAGACCCCTTCTTGCCGACCTCCAAGGGATCGAAGAACGACGGCCCCTTCCTGCCGACCAAGAAATGAACCCCGTGAACTGCTCGAGGTCCTTCACTCTGGTGTCTTCCCTCGTGCTGAGCCTGAGCCTCGCGCTCGGCCCCACGGTAGCGATCGCGGCTCCGCCGGCCGACACCGCGCCACCGTCGGACGCCGAGGCCCCGGCCGAGACCGGCGCGAGCGAGGCGGACAAGGCCAAGTCCGAGCAGCTCAGCGAGGAGGCCAAGGCCGAGTTCGGCAACAAGAACTACGAGCGCGCGGTCGAGCTCTTCCAGCAGGCTTACGAGCTCGACCCGCAGCCGAACTACCTGTTCAACATCGGCCGCGTGTACGAGGAGGCCGGCAACATCGAGAAGGCGGTCGAGTTCTACGCCCAGTTCGTCAAGCAACCAGGCGTGTCGATCGACTATCGCGAGGCGGCGCTCGAGCGTCTGCGCGTGCTCCGAGAGGTGCTCGAGCAGACCAAGGAGCCGGAGCCCGAGCCGGAGCCCGAGCCGGAGCCCGAGCCGGAGCCCGAGGTCCAGCCGCAACCCGAGCCGCAGCCGCAGCCGG
>CBFGLP010000016.1:0-3267 GCA_965649595.1 uncultured Myxococcales bacterium
TCACGCCCTGGGATCGGACGATGATGGCGGAGTACGACGCCAACGCGATCGGGGAGAACATCGCCGCGGGGCAGCCGACACCGCAGGACGTGATGACCGCGTGGATGGGGAGCACCGGGCACTGCACGAACATCATGAATCCGGCGGCGAACGAGCTCGGGGTCGGATACGTGGTGGCGGAGTCGGGGGCGATGTATTCGGTGTACTGGACGCAGGTGTTCGGTCAGCGGGAGCATTGAGCATTCCTCCGCCTGGTTCGCCCGGTTATGCGGCGAACCGACTGCTCCGACGACGCCTGGTGTGGGGCGAGCCCAGGGGCTCGCTTTCCTATCACTCTGCGATCGATGGGCTCCCTGGTTGGACGGAGCCTTTGTCGAATAGGGGCGGGATCGTCGGCGTTTACGAAAATCGACCCGGGACAGCGGGCAATGCCTCGGTGTTCTACGGTGATGCGTTGGTCCTGCTCGATTTGGAGGGCCGGGTGCGTGATACCATTTTCGAAACAACCTGTCGCAGACTACCTCACCGTCATGATGAAGGATGGTCGACAGGTCACCTTCGATGTCAAAGGGGAGACTGGTGACTGAGCTCGAGGCCGGCGAAGGTCATATCGGATAGTCCGATTCATACGGCTGCTCGAGCGCAGCCAAGCTCGCCGCGAACGGCTGCTCCGCCCGATGGACGAGCCCACGGCCAAGCTGGTCGATGACCGCCTGCCCGTGAGATTCCCCGCGTACCCCGCGCGTTCGACTAGCGCGTCGGCTCTCGAAGGGAGCGCTGGCACCAACGAGGTGCCCTTCCCACGAGGCACGACGATGACCACCAAGACCATTCCATTTGTCACCACCCTCCTCGCCACCGCGATCGTCCTCTCGGCCTGCGACAGCGAGCAGGACCTCGCGTCCGACCAAGAACTGCTGACCGCCGAGCTGGACGCCGACTCGACCTTACAAGCGCCCGCTGGCCAGGCGACGCCGGTCGCCGGTGCAACCTATCAATGCCAGATCGACGTCAATTCGGCCTGGACGGACTGCGACCCGGCGCTCGTCGACGCGGTCGAGCACGACCCCGGCGAGTGGCGGGCGGACGTGATCATGGCCCAGGCCAAGGTCGATTTCCGTCGCATCGACATCTTCGCCGAGGTCTGCGACCCGGTCGATTATGCATTCTCGGTCAGCGATTCGCCGACGGCAAATGGCTGGGGCGGCGACTCGGGGACCACCGATCACGACGCCGAGGCATTCCTCTACGGCGCCGGCCTCCACTTCTTCTCGACCACCGATTTCCTGCACGGCGCGTTCGGAAACAACTCCAGCCTGGGCAACGCCCACGCGGGCGGCTGCCAAACCACGCATACCGTCGTCTATCACGAGGCCGGCGTGAACGTGGGCGTGCTCAACTATGCCGGTGGTGGCTCGCCGCTGGCGATCCGCGATACGCAGGGCTTCAAGCTCGACTACACCAAATGCCCCGGTGGCGCGAGCGACCCCTCGCGCGGGGTCAGCTGCGATTACGAGGACGCCGCGCGGAACGACGAGGGCCACTGGTACTTCGGCCTCAATCGGACCGTTGGTAGCGGCTCGCGTGACGGCACCGGCGTGAAGCGGGCGTGCGTGGTCCTCAACGACGACGTCAGTGTGGTGCCGGCGGACTGCCTGCAAGACCCGCCGCCCGTGTCGGTGCCGCCCGAAGGCACGCGGAAGTTCTGCATCGACGCCGGCACGCCGGCCGACATGCTGGCCCAGTGCGAAGGCGGTGCTCAGGTCTGGGTGGACCTCTTCACCAACGGCACGTACGACTACGTGACGCAGTGGGGTAATCCCTGCCCCGCCGGGACCTCGATCGTGCCGGGCAGCTACTACTACGTGCCCAATTCGTGCAATCCCTTGCCCGATGTCGGCGTCGGCTGCTCGGGACCGGGCTCGTTCAATTACGAGTTCCAAATCGGCGTTCAGTGCCAGTGAGCTAGTCGAGCTGAAGGGTCGACGCTCGCTCGGCGTCGACCCTTCCGCCTTGCTCACATTGGCACACTGCATCACGGCGATTCCCCACTGATCCTAACTTTCCAACGAGCACCCTTCGACCAAGCTCACGCCACCTTTTTTGACCACCATCCGACAACCAAAACCTGCAGTCGCGTCGGGTGGAGCCATGCACGGTCTCTGAATGAGCCCTTCACATCCACGACGCCGTACGCCACGAGTGTAGCCCCCCTCGCACTCCTCCATGCTTCACCATGCATATTCGTCGGCTCAAACCCAGAACATAATACCGCTCTCACCCGGCCCGCCGGCTCCTCCGCAGCACGACCGTTTTCGCCCCACTTGCCTTCTCCTCGCGCACCCTTCAGTTTGCCCGCATGCCCTCGTTCGTACACGAGCATGCGATTCGATTGTTGGAGAAGCACCCAGCCGTCCTGCGCGAGCTCTGTAGCTGGGTCGGCATCGATCCGCCCGGGCCCATGGTTCGACTCGAGCCCGAGCACCCGGAGCTTCGTGTCGACGTCGGCAAGAAGAGCGACATCCGTCAATTGCGCCCTGACCTCTTCGTGCGCGAGTGGAACAAGGCGATCCAGCGCGAGCTCGCCGATTCCGAGCTATCTCCCTACGAGCTCTGGGGACCCGACCTCACGGCCCCTACCGGCGCCGATCCCTCTCCCGACGCAGACACGCATCCCGCGTCGCTCGTCGGCCTCTGGCTCATCGACGTGCAGGCAAGCCAGGACGAGACCCGCGCCCGTGCATGGTTTCTCTACGTCGTCACCATCGCCTACTTCTACGATCTCGAGCCCGCCTTCTTGATCCTGGCGCTCGGCAACAGCATGGAGAATTGGTGCCGAGAGCAGGTCCATCAGCACGAGCGCCTGCGTGCCGAGAAGAACGTCAGGATCCTCGGACCCAGCATGCTTGCCGGTAGGAAACCTGCAAACCCGCATGTTGCGGCGATCATGGCGGTCCTGTACCGTCGAGCCGCTCCCCTCGACTTGGTCGAGTACGCCGTGAAGGGTCTCATGGCGACCGGCAACCCCGAGGACGTCGACTACGCCCGGATGGTCCTCCTGGCCGTAAACCCCAAAATCGCAAAGAAAGTGATGACCAACATGGAACGCCGATGGGAAGTCGGAGAGATCGAACGCGAGAGCTACGTGTACTTGGATGCGCTCGAGGAGGGCGAGGCCAAGGGTCGCGTCGAAGGTCGCGTCGAAGGTCGCGCCGAAGGTCGCGTCGAAGGTCGCGCCGAAGGTCGCGCCGAAGGTCGCGCCGAAGG
>CBFGLP010000017.1:0-3560 GCA_965649595.1 uncultured Myxococcales bacterium
TCGACCACGCCGACCTGGATCGGCGACAAGGGCCGCGTCGAGCCCCGCCGCGTCGATCTGCGCCCCTACGTGGTCAGCACTCCCGAGGGCCCCTGGGTGCTGTGCGGCGGCCTGACCCGAGTCGCGCTGGTCGAGGGCTCCTACGTGGTCAACTCCAGCCAAGGCGGCGGATCGAAGGACACCTGGGTGCTAGAGGACGACGATCCCGACGAGCCCGATCCCGGCGCGACGCTGATGGAGGAGGCGGTCCGATGCTAGTCTCGCGCGTCGCCGATCACTGCTTTTGGTTCGGTCGCTACCTCGAGCGGGCCGAGAGCGGCGCGCGGACGCTCGCCGCGACCCGCGAGACCATGCTCGGCGCCGAGCGAGCCGAGCCGATCAGCTGGCTGCCGATGATCATCGTCGCGGGCGAGCAACAGCGCTTCGCCGAGCTGATCGGCGAGGCTCAGGCCGAGGACGGCGAGGTCGCGCAGGAGTACATGGTCTGGGACCTCCGCACGCTCAGCAGCCTCCACGCGACCGTCCGCGCCGCGCGGGACAACGCGCGATCGATCCGCGACCACCTCTCGCAAGAGGCGTGGGAGCAGATCAACGGCCTGCACCTGTGGATGAAGAGCGCCGACGCCCGCGAGGAGTACGAGCGCGACCGCCACGGCTTCTACGCCCGGATCCGTCGCTCGATGCTGCTGCTGACCGGGATCATGCGCAGCACGATGCTCCGCGACGACGCGCTCGAGTTCATTCGCCTCGGCGCGGTGCTCGAGCGAGCCGGTCAGACGGCGCGGATCCTCGACGTCCATCACCACGCGATCACCTTCAGCCGTCCGCACGTGGTCGTCGACACCGCCTTGTGGCTTGGGTTCTTACGCGCGTGCGCGGGCTTCGAGCCGTTCATGCGGCGCAACCGAGGTCGCGTGTCCGGTGAAGGCGTGGCGGAGTTCTTGGTGCTCGAGCCTCGCTTCCCGCGATCGATCCGCTATGCGCTGGACTCGGCGCGCCAGCGGGTGGACGCGGTGCGGCCAGCGTCGGGGACCGGTCCAGGCGAGCGCACGCAGGAGCACCTGGCACGGCTGCGTGGTTGGCTGGTCGAGCGAGGGCCGGACATGCTGCGGGACGGGCAGATTCACGAGCTGCTGACCCACGTGGTCGACGAGGTGCACGGGGTCGCCAACGACATCTCGGCGGATTTTCTGGGGGGGTGAGCCGCCCGCAGTGCACCAGGCACATCTGCATGGCTCGACCTGGCTTACGTGCAGGGTCCCGGTCCATGCAGACGTGCATGGTTGGGGCGAGCCGGAGCAGCTGCTGCTCGTACGCCTGCGCCGCGAGGAGCGCTAGCCCAACTCGACGGCCAGGAGCGCTCGGCCCCGCACACCACCTACGGCTCTTCCGCCCGCTCCTGGCCGAATCCACGCACCTCCCCGAGCGCCCTCGCCCCACCCCGGCCAACACACCCGAGACCAGACAACCAACCCTGCGTCCCCTCCACGCTCCTGCGATACCCTGCGAGCCATTCGACCGGGTCTCCCCGGCCGACCTGAAGGCACCCCATGCCCAACCTGCTCGCGATGTCCTTCGAGGGCCTGCTGGCCCCGGTGTTCACCCTCCACCACCAGGTCGAGGACGCGCATCGCCCCGACGGCTGGGGCGTCGGCTACTACGGGCTCGGCAAGGAGATGGCGACGGTCTTCAAGGAGGCCGCGCCGCCCAAGGGCAAGCGGCAGCCCTCGCTGGTGCACGGCAGCCAGCAGCTCGCGTCGTCGCTCTTCCTGCTGCAGGTCCGCCACGCTCGCTGGGGCAGCGAGGACAGCCTCGCCAACACCCAGCCCTTCACCCGCAGCTGGCGGGGCCGCGACTGGATGTTCGCCCACGGCGGCAGCATGCGGCACCGGCTGGAGGTCGGGCGCGAGCGGCTGTTCGAGCCGGTCGGATCGACGGACAGCGAGCTGGTGTTCTGCGAGCTGATGAACAGCATCGCGGATCGCCGCTGGCGAAACCTCGGCTACGCGGACTTCGGGCTGCTGCACCAGTGGTTCGCGATGTTCAACGAGTTCGGCAGCATGAACTGTGCGCTGACCGATGGCCGCGACCTGGTCGTGTATGCCGATCGCGAGACGCCGCTCTACTTGTGGGAGCTGCGACCGCCCTACGGACCCACGGTGATCAAGGACGAGGTCGTCGAGGTCGATCTGACCGCGCGCGGGGTCAAGGGCCACAAGGGCATCGTGATCAGCTCGCAGCCGCTCGAGGTCAACTGCACGAAGGCGCCGCAGGTGCAGGAGCTGCCTGCGGGCAGCCTGCTGGTGCTGCGCGAGGGGGCGGTGCGGCATCGGGTCCAGCCGGCGCCGCAGGCCACGACCTCCGTCCAGGTCCCGACCGTGCGAGAGCGCGAGCCGAGCGGCAGCTTTCCGGCGGTGATCGTGCATCCGCTCTTGCAGCAGCGGCCGCGGCAGGCCCCGATCCGCACCTTCGACGTGCTGCACGAGACCATCTACCGCTACGAGAAGCCGGTCGAGCACAGCACCCACATGCTCCGGCTGACGCCCACGCACGATCGCATGCAGCGGGTGCTCTGGCATCAGCTCGAGATCTCGGTCGACTGCCGCGAGCGCGAGTACGAGGACGTGTTCGGCAACCAGGTCCGCAAGCTGATCGTCGAGGTGCCCTACACCGAGATGCGGATCACCGCTCGCTCGCGCGTGCGGGTGCTCGACACCGATCCGCTCAGCTACCGCCCGCTCCACGCGCGGACGACGATCCCGCTGGTCTGGATGCCCTGGCAGCGGCACATGCTGACCCCCTACCTGCTGCCACCCGAGCTACCCGAGACGCAGCTGCTCGAGCTGGTCGACTACGCGCGCAGCTTCGTCAAGCGCAACGACTACGATCTGCTCGACACCTTGATGGACATCAACGCGACGATCTTCAACGACTACGAGTACGTGCCCGGGTCGACCAACCTCAGCACGACTGCGTGGGAGGTCTACGAGCGCCGGCGCGGCGTCTGCCAGGATTTTACCAATCTGTTCATCTGCATGGCCCGGCTGCTCGGGGTCCCGGCTCGCTACGCGTGCGGGTACATCTACACCGGCCCAAAGCAGTCGAACCAGATCCAGTCCGAGGCCTCGCACGCGTGGGTCCAGCTCTACCTGCCCGAGGTCGGCTGGAAGGGCTTCGATCCGACCAACGGCATCCTCACCCAAACCGAGCACGTGCGCGTCGCCGTCGGGCGCAACTACGTCGACGCGACGCCGACCTCCGGCACGATCTACGTCGGCGGCGGGGCCGAGACCCTGAGCGCCGAGGTCCGCGTCGAGCCGGTCGAGGGCGAGGAAGAGGACGAGGCCCGCGACGAGCGGAGCTGCCGGGCTGCCGTTCAGATCGGTAGCGCAGTCATGCTCAACCGGGCAGCGAACGACCCCCAGGCGACCCAGGCCTCCGCAGCACAAACGCCCACGGCCACACAGGGGCAGGCCCAGAGCATCGATCCCTCGTCGAGCACGTAGCCCCCGCGAGATCGCTGAGTCTCCACCGCGTGTCGGAGACGAGAAGAAGGCCCC
>CBFGLP010000018.1:0-16770 GCA_965649595.1 uncultured Myxococcales bacterium
CGTCAGCCCCACGGGGGCTGAGACGGTCTTCGTCAGCCCCACGGGGGCTGAGACGGTCTTCGTCAGCCCCACGGGCGCCGAGACGGTCTTCGTCAGCCCCACGGGCGCTGAGACTGTCTAGTCGAGGAGCGCGTAGCGGAGCCCGCGGTCGCGCACGACCAGGGTCTCGGCGCCGCAGTGCTCGAGCGCGACGAGCAGGATCGTCGCACCCGCCACGACCAGATCAGCTCGCCCGATCCCGAGCATCGGCTCGGCCTGCAGGCGCGCGAGCGTCCAGGTCGCCAGCTCGTCGCGGAGGTCTCGGATCTGCTCGGTAGAGAAGCGCTGGCCGTCGACGCGATCGCGATCGTAGCGCTCGAGCCCCAGCAGCAGCGCAGCGCAGGTCGTGACCGTGCCGGCCAGGCCGTGCAGCTCGGGCAGCGGAGCCAGAGGCTGCGCCGCGAACGCCTCGCGGATCGCCGCGCTCATGGCTTGGATCGCGCCTCGGCTCGGCGGATGACCATCGACCAAGAAGCGCTCGCTCATCCGCACGGACCCGATCCGGTGACTGCACGACCCGAGCACCCTCGTCCCCGTGCCGACGACCAGCTCCGTCGAGGCCCCGCCGATGTCGATAACCCGCAGCTCGTCGACGCCCGGCTGCTCGAGCGCGACGGACAGGTACGAGAGCCGGGCTTCCTCATCGCCGGAGATCAGTTTTACCGGGACACCGAGGATCGCCGCGGCCGGCTCGAGGAACGCGTCCGGGTTGTCGACCATGCGCAGGCCCTCGGTCGCGACCGCGAGGATGTCCATCGGCGCGACGCCGTCCGCTCGGGCGGTCGCGACATGGCGCTCGAGCACCGCGAGCGCGCGGTCGATCGCCTCGGGCGCTAGCGAGCCACGCTCGGCCGCGCCCTGCGAGAGCCGAGCGACCACGGCCTCGTCGCGCACGATCGTCAGGCGACCGCCGAGATCGCGCTCGCCGACCAGGAGCAGGATGCTGTTGCTGCCGATGTCGATGACCGCTCGCATCGGTGCAGCGCATATCCGATCGCCGATCTCTCGACAAACCCACTGTCGTTCGCCGCGAGCGACGGGCTCATGACCAAGACCACCTCCCGCTCGAGCCGCGGCCGCTATCCTGGATTCGGACAGCGGCCGCGGCTCGCGTCCCGGAGAGGTCGACCCGATGGTAATCATCGAAGCTTCGATTCGACGTACGAGCGCGCTCGCTGCCGCGCTCGTCCTCGTCGGCGGATGCCGGCCGCTTCCCCCTCGGCTGCCAGACGCAGCAGCGATATGCGAGTCCGAGCAAGCCTGCCTGCTCGTGGCGACGCGGCTCGATCCGGCGGCTCGTGAGGAGATCGAGGCGGCCCTTCGCCCCGGATGGGCCGACGACGCCCACGTCGAGCAGCACGAGCGCAGCCTGCTCGCCGTCCACTACGATGGCGAGCACCTGTACCTGCTGCCGCACTGCAACGTCGTCGGCGACTACGCGTGGCACGAGCGAGCACCCGACGCGGCGAGCGAGGTATGGGATCCCGAACGAGCGAGCGTGCTGGTCCGGGAGCGGGGAGAGGACGCCTTTACACGGGACTCCACCGAAGCGATCTCCCGCGACGAGCCGGCCGATCCGATCGTCGTCTTGCAGCCGACCCGTCACGGCGAGGCGACCAGCTGGGTGGCCGACGCCAACCGAGCCGACGACTGTGCCTGGGCGACGCACGTCGTGTCCGAGCTCGTGGTCGGCATCGAAGCAGGCGCGACGGAGCCGCGCACGATCGCGCTGCAGCTCAGCCCGCTGCCGAGCCCCAAGGGCGACCGCACGCCCATCTCCGCGCCAGCACCCTCGACCCTCGAGCAGATCGGGTTCGACCCGAACGACGACGTCGCATCGCTCGCCGCGTTCGGCTCGCTGGTCGGTGCAGCGCTGCGCATCGTGGGAGCGATCGGCTGTGCCGCGGGCGGCTGCGCAACCGATGGCGATGACGAGCTCTGATGGCGAGTCGTACGACATCGATCCGACGCGCGAGCACGCTCGCGCTCACCCTCGTCGGGGGGTGCATGCCCTATAGCCCACTCCCGCCGGGCGCTCCGGATCCCTGCACCGTCGAAGGCGCCTGCCAATTGCTCACGACTCGGCTCGCCTCGAGCACTCGAGAGCGGCTCGCGAGAGCGTTCGCGGCCCAACGCAGCCGCGGTCGCGTGCTGGTCGTGCACTACGACGGCGAGCGCTTGTATCTGCTGCCGGGGTGCAGGCTTCGAGGCCACTACACCTGGGAGGGCCTCCCCGCGGACGCGCCGAGCGAGACCTGGGACTCGCAACGAGCCCGCTCGTTGACCCACGAGCGAGGCCAGGAGGCCTTCATGCTCGACTCGGCATCGACCGAGGTCGAATTTCAGCCGACGAAGCGGGCGCAGACCCGCGGGACGGAGTACGGAGATCGCCGAGGCGACTGCGCCCTCGCTACCCACTTCGTCTCGGAATTCGTCGTGGGTGTCGAGGACGGCGCCGTGGAGCCTCTGCCGGTCTCGCTGCGGCTGCAGCCCTACCCCTCGCCGCCGCCCGAATTGCCGGAGCCCGAGCAAGAGCACGACCCACGCGCGGCAGCAGCCACGGCGATCATGGGGGCGCTCCTCGAGGGGTTGTTCACGCTCGTGGGTCGTGGAACGAAATAGCGGGGCCCGGATTCGAACCGGGGTACTTCGGATTATGAGCCCGACGAGGGAACCTGACTCCTCTACCCCGCATGAGTGATCATGCAATGCAAAGAATGTCCGCACGGCTGGAGTCGAACCAGCGACCTTACGCATATCAGACGTCTGCTCTGACCAACTGAGCTACGCGCGGATATTGTCAATGAGGCGATTAGGGACTGTCGGGTTCGAACCGACGACCTCCTCTGTGTGGGAGAGGTGCTCTACCAATTGAGCTAAGCCCCTATATCGAATAAATGCGACGCTTGGCGACCACTCGCTGAATCAATAGCGAGCGGTGCGAGGCCGGCGGTGGGATTCGAACCCACATCCTCCTGTTTACTAGACAGGTGCTCGACCATACGAGCTCCACCGGCAGAATCACCTCGGGAGGCTCGTGGCATCTCAGCCAGCGGAACGCACGAATGAACCGCTCAGCACACGATAATGCCACGTACCACCACGGTTGTGGTGATGGTCGTCGTGGTCGTCACTGTCGTGGAGCGGATCATGGCGCGGACTCACTGGAGGTCAGCGCATGTAGGCTGACCAGATGCAACTGCTCCTGCCAAGGGAGCGGTGCAACGTCTATGCGCATGGGTTTACGGCAGCCCATCATCCGAGTCAAGGGTAATTCGAAAAATATTGTGCGACCCACCGTCGCCGCCCCCGCCGGATACCCGAAATCGAGAAAGCCCGCACCGATCCCCGGTACGGGCTTTCTCGATTGCAGATGTCACCTTCAGAGCATCGACTCTACGATCAGACGGACCAAGAGATCGTTGAGCAGCTCGACCTCGTAGTCACCGACCGTGGGCTCGAGGTGCTCGCCCCCGATCCCGCTGTCATTGGTCAAGAATGTATAGGTTCCCCCCGTCGCGATATCGAGGTTGCGCAGCAGGAACTCGGTGTCCTTGTCGACGCCGCTGGCCGCCACCGGGATGATCCGAATGCCCCGGAGGGCCGCGTTCATCACGATCCCGCGCAGCGACTCGCGGATCTGCGGGGTGTCATGGGGAGGCGCGTCGAGGACCAAGAAGAGCAGCCGTGCACGAGCGCTCTCGCTCCAGTCGTGCTGATAGACCGCGTCGGCCAGCGCCTCGTCGACCGCTTCCTCCCAGTCACCGCCACCGTCGGCCGCTTGCGCGGCCAGCTGGGCCAGCGCGCTCTCGATGTCGGTCGTGAACGGGTTGCTCTCGACCACATAGGCGTCGCCGTGATCGCGGTAGAAGTTGACGCTCAGGCGCAGGTCGAGCTCGCCTTGCAGGTCGCCGTCGACCCGCGCGATCACGTCGTCCAGCTCGACGTTGAGGTAGGCGAGCTCGTCGGACATCGAGCCGGTCGTGTCGATCACGAACATCAGATCGAGGTTGCTCGGCGCGGCGGGTGGACCGTCGAGCTGCACGACGTAGGGATCGCCGACCGTCTCGGCAGGCAGCTCGGTCAGCTCGAGCGACACCCCCTCGGCCTCGATGAAGAGCGGCACCTGGACCTCGCCGCCAAACAGCGCCGGCCACAGCTCGACCCGGCCGAGGTTGTCAGTGCGGGCCTGCCAGACGATGGTTTCCTGGCTGTCGCGCAGGGTCACCAAGGCATCGGCCACCGGCGTGTCGCCGCTCAGCACGACCACGGGCACGCGCACGGACGTGTCGAAGTCCCAGGTCTGCTCGTACATCGCCCAGTCCGAGCCCTGCACGAAGAGGCCACGCCAGAAGTCCCAGTGGTCGAGATCCCGCCACTCGCCGGCCGTCAGCTGACCGGGCTCGATCGGCTCCCCGCCCTCACCTCCACTGCCACCACCCTCACCGCCGCCATCGTCTCCGAGCTCGTCCGCCCCTTCGCCGATGAAGTCGTCACCGCCCGTCGATTCGTCTTTGGAACAGGCCGGCAGCGTCAGGATGGAGAAAGCGAAGAGCGATGAGATTCCAAGTAGGCGGGAGGCCATGCTCCGGATGTACCCGCCGCGAGCGGATCGATCAGCGCCAAAAGACGAAGGCCCGCACCAACTGGTGCGGGCCTCTCGATCGTCGAACCGATGCTCGGCTCAGTCGGCCTTGGGGCCCCAGTCGGGCGTGCTCGCGCCCTTGATGATCTCGATGTTGTTGTCGCCGTCCTCGTTGGCCACGTAGATGCTGCCGCCCTTGTCGTAGGCGACCCAGCGGCCATCGGGGCTCCAGGTCGGGTCGAGGTTGCGACCCGGGCTCTGGGTCATGCGCACGACCTTGCCGCTCTTGGCGTCGACCTTGAAGATGTCGTAACGGTTCGAGGCGTCGCGGCCGCTGTAGACGATCCACTCGCCGCGGTTCTTGCCCTGCGACCAGTCGGGCGACTGGTTGTAGTCGCCAGCCTTGGTCAGGCGGCTGGCCCCACCACCGGAGGAGCTCATCCGGTAGATCTGCGGACCACCAGCGCGGTTGGACACGAACGCGATCTGACCGCCGCCGCTCCACGAGGGCGAGCCGTCGATGCTGGGGTCCTTGGTGAGGCGGGCCTTGATGTTGCCGGCGCGGTCGATCGTATAGATCTCCGAGTTGCCGTCCTTGCTCAGCGCGAGCGCGATGCTGCTGCCATCGGGGCTGATCGCACCGCCGAGGTTGAGGCCCGGGAACTTGCTGATGCGCTGCGGCGAGCCACCGCTGCTGAGCCAGAGGTCGGGGTTGCGCTTGGCGTAGCTGGTGAACACCACCTCGCCGCCCGGGCCGATGTTCGGCAGGATGTTGAGCGAGCGGTTGGCGGTGATCGACGCCGCCGCCTCGCCGTTCATCTGGACGGTCTGGATGTTCTTGCTGGTGGTCGGGTTGCGACGCGTGCGGACGAAGGCGATCCGCGAGCCGAACACGCCGGGCTCTTGCGTGTAGTGGCCGATCACCTCGTTCATGAACTTGTTGGCGGCCCCGAGCGCGTCGCCAGCCGGATAACCGCGGCTGAGCACCGGCTTGCTGCCCTTGGCGATCTCGTACATCGCGATGCGGATCTGGCCGCCCGCCTCGCTGGTCAGGATGACGACGTCGACGTTGCCGACCTGCGACCAGGCCTTGTCGTCGAAGCCGGTCGCCTTGATCAGGTTGGCCGGTAGGCTCTTGCGAGGGATGACCTCGAAGCCGCCCGAGATCTGAGCGTTCTTCCGCAGCAGGTCACCGAGCGAGCCGTCCGCCGGAATCGCAACCCCGAGCAAGCGACCCTGCCCGGAGATGTCCGTGTCCTGCAGCATCGGCGTCGCGTTGGCGGTCGCCGGAGGAGAGCCGGCCCAGTACGCGCCGAAGGCCAGCAGGGCAGCGAGGATGGAGGTTCCGAACAGGGTGCGCTTCATGAAGGACCTCGAGCGTCGGCGGGGAGCATACCCGCCGAACACGCGCGATCAAAGTACCTTGATCCAACGTTCGCCGGCCCCCGCGCCCCCGTGGATCCAGCTACCCACCTGAACGTGAGCGAGGTGACGCTCCGGGCAGCCCGGACGATCGCCTGGATCGGCCGGGACCGAAAACGACGAAGGGCCGGCAGTGCCAGCCCCTCGAGTCCCTGGAAGCGAGCGCGAGCGCCTACTTCACTTTCCCCTGCTGCCAGGAGAACTGGTACTTCAAGAGCACGCAGTTGCTCGGCATCTTCGCCAGCACCTTGGCCGGCGGCTTGGGGATCTTGAGCCGCTTGAGCTCGCCCAGGATCGCGGTGTCGAGCTCGGTGTTGCCCGAGCTCGCCTTGGTCAGGACGGTGTCGACCTTGCCGTCCTTACAGATCTTCAACATGAACTTGTAGGGCTTGCCGTGCGGCAGCTTGGCCGCGTAGGCCGGGACCTTCATGGCGTTGAGCGCCGCCATGACCGAGGTCGCCCAGGGGTCCCCGTCCTTCGCCATGTCCGCCCAGCCGTTGGGATCGCCGAAGGGATCGCCGATCTCCGGGGCGTCGTTGGGCACGTCGTCGTAGGGGTTGTTGTCCTTGCGGTTCTTGTCGGAGATCTTCGCGTCCTTGTTGTCATTCTTGGGCGAGTCGTCCTTCTTGGTCTCCGCCTCGTCCTTCTTCTCGATCTTCTCCTCGGGCGGCTTCTCGTCCTCGGTGACCGCCTCCTCGACCACTTCGTCGGGCGTGCGCGTCTCCTCGTGGATCGGCTTCTCGGGGATCTCGGTCGGCTCGACGCCGAGCTTGGCGATCGCGCCGGGCTCGAACTCCAGCATGAACTCGTCTTCGGGGACGCTGGCTTCGGCCTCGCCGTTGCTCGACAAGGTCATCGCGAAGATGAACACCGCCGTCAGGGCGATACTGCCGAACACGCCGCCGAAGAAGGGCAGCGGGGCGGACACCAGGCCGCGGATGTCGCGGCCGACCATCGCGAAGGGCGCGAGCACGGCCGGAACGGTGCGAACCTTCTCGATCGGCCGCGGCGTCGGTGGGGGCTGCTGCGGTGGGAGTCCGGTCGGGGGCTGTCCGTATTGCTGGTTCATCGGTCGTCCTCCAACGGCGAGTGGGTCCGAGCCAGGCAGGAGAGTAGCTCAGGCGCTCGGGCTCGCGCAGGAGCGCAACGATTCGAGGGTGGGCGGCCCTTTCAACCGGACTCGACCCCCGAGCGGGCGAAGGGTGAGCCGGTTCGCGTGGTGGTGCGCGGCCAGCCCCTCGGCCTTCACTCTTCGTCCGGCTTGGGATCGGTGACGAAGGCGACCTGCGTCACGCCGGCCTGCTGGAGCGCGATCATGACGTCGATGACCCGCTCGAAGGCGACGTTGCGGTCGCCCTGGATGAAGGCCATGCCGTCCTTCTTGATCTTGGCGTTGGCGGCCAGCTGCTCGGTCCAGCGAGCCTTGTCGACGTCGAGCGGGAGCGAGCCGAGGAACACGCGGCCCTTGGCGTCGATCGAGATCACCGTGTACTCGAACTCTTCCTCGTTGATGACCTCGCCGGGCGCGTGCGGGACGTCGATCTCGATCGTCTCTTGGTACGCGATCGGGAGCGCGACCATGAAGGCGATCAGCAAACAGAACATCACGTCGATCAACGGGGTGACGTTGATCGACGCCATCGGCGCGTCGCCGTCGCTCATGCCATCGTTGCTGACGATGCCGCTCATGGCCTGCCCTTCACGGTAGATCGATCGAGCTCGGGCTCACGAGCTCAGAAGAAGTGGCGACGAATGATGTTGATGTAGTCGTTGCCAAAGGTCGTCATCTCGGAGACGAGCACCTTGATGCGCCGGTTGAAGTAGTTGAACGCGATCACGGCCGGAACCGCCGAGATCAGGCCGAGCGCGGTGGTGCCGAGCGCTTCAGCGATCGGCTGCGAGATCTGCGACAGCTCGGCCGAGCCCATCTCGGCGATCTTCATGAACGCCTCCATGATGCCCCAGACGGTGCCGAACAGACCGATGAAGGGCGAGGCGGCGCCGATCGTGGCGAGGAAGGGCTGCAGGGTCTCGAGCTTGGTCGTCTCGCTCACGCGGGCGCGCTGCAGCGCGCGCTCGATGTTGGTCGTGTCCTCGGACATGCGATCGTGCATCGAGCCCTGCTGCTGCGCCGCGGCGGTCTCGCGGCCCTTCTTGATCTTCGACAGCTCGATGTAACCAGCCTTGAACATCGTGCCCAGCGGGCTGTACTTGAGCCCCTCGGCGACCCGATAGATATCGTCGAGCCGCTTGCTCTCCCAGAAGCGATCCAAAAAGGTGACCGACTGTGACTGGGCCTGACTGAGCTGAATGACCTTGTAGATGATCGTGAAGAAGGTCAGGACAACGAGCGCAATCTGCGCCAGCACGACGATGAGGATGAACCCCTTCGAAGCCTTGAGCAGACCGATGAAGTCCAGCTCGGCGAGCAACAAGGACGCATCCAGGACGGGCTGCGGATCGGCGATGGTCACGGCGCGCGCAGGCTACCCGGGGCATCGCGGGACGAGCAAGCCCGACAATCTTCGGGGCTCCGCGAGCCCCCTGTCCGACCCTCCACCAACTCGCGGGCCCGTCTGGACCGCGCCGAGGGGCCCTGGTAGACCGGCGTTCGTGCCTCGAGGGCCCCGAATGCCGGTTTCGCGGCCAGCTGCGTTGGCGTTGCTGCTGCTGGTAGGTTGTGCCGAGGATCCGAGCTTCCAGCTTGCGTGGCGCATCAGCGATGATCCAGCGGCGCTCGACGACCCGTCGAGCGCGCCCGCGCTCGTCTCGGTCAAGCAGTGCTCCGACGTCGGGATCGCCAAGGTCCGCGTGACGGTGCTGACCCCCGAAGGGGCGGAGGTCGACGCGTTCGAGTACGGCTGCTTCCAGCGCCCCTTCGCCAAAGGCGAGCCCATCGATGGTCCCACGCTCGAGCCGGGCGAGTACCGGCTCAAGTTCGAGGGGCTGCGCCGGACCGGTGACATCTGGGTGACCGCGATGCCGGAGGGTCCGGCGGCGTGCGAGATCCCCGAGCCTGCAACCGACACGGACGAGTACTACCGCGTGTGCAACGAGGGCAGCGTGGTCGTCCGCGAGGGCGACCTCCCGCTGGTCGAGTTCGCGTTGCTCGCTCCGCCGCAGTGCGACGACGGGATCGACAACGACCTCGACGGGCAGGTCGATGACAAAGATCTCGCCTGTCAGCTCGACGCTGCGGCCAACGAGGTCGACGAGCAGGGGCTGACCCTGTTCGAGCTCAGCGTCGGGTTCCTGCAATCGAGCGTGATCGAGCCGTCGAACGTGGGCGTCGACGAGCTCCGCTTCAGCCTCGATGGCGAGCCTTGGACGCCCTCGGGCTGGCCCAACGGAGCCCTCGCCGAGCTCGACGAGACCCACTGGCCCTTCCCGCTCACGGTGATCCGCGCGTCGCTCGAGCCAGGCGAGCACACCTTGTCGGTCGAGGCCTACGGCGATGGTGTGCCGCTCACCGAGCCACTGAGCGAGACCTTCCTGGTCGACGCCGACGACGGCGCGTCGGTGGTCCGCGAGTTCCAGTTCGGAGCCGAGCAGTTCTTGTCGCCGGTCATGGCTTCGTTCGCCACGACCATTCAGATGGTCCCCTACGTCGGTGCACCCGCGGTGACCTGCGATCCGCCCGGCCAGCAGGAGATCGACCGCTTGCGCGTGCGCGTGCTCGATGGCCAAGGCACGCCGGTGGCCGACGACGTGTTGGCGCTCAGCACCTTTCCGACCGGGACCCTGGTCAAAGAGCTCGAAGCGGACGGCTGGATCTCGTTCGCGTGCCCGAGCACGGCCGTCGACTCGGCGCCGCTGATCTGGACCGATCTCGGCTACACGCTCGAGGTCGAGGCGCAGACGCTCGTCGATGACGTGAACCCGGTCACTTGCTACACGACCTCCGAGCCTGCGGCGCTGGTCCCCTTCCCCGAGGGGGCCTCGCCCGAGAACGTCTACTTGTCTGCGGTGCTCGACGACCAAGGCGCGCCGCCGCCTGGCTGCGAGGCGTGCACCGAACCGGCTGAGTGCGGCGGCGGCCTGACCTGCCAGAACAACCGCTGCGTACCCGAGTGATTCGACCGTGAGCGCCGACGAAACAAAGTCCACCCCGAGCAAGCCACGCGAGAGCCGTCGGCTCAAGCGCGGTCATAAGGCCGAGGCCGAGCGACTCGCCGCCGAGCGAGCCGCCGCCGCGCCCAAGAAGCGCGTGGTCAAGACCACCAAGCAGCTCGACCGCGAGGCCTTCCGCGCCGTCGACACGATGGTCGCCTCGTTCGCGCAGCGGCGCTTCGGCCCGATCATTCCGCAGATCGCCAAGGGCTTCTTCGGCCAAGCCAAGCCCGAAGAGCCGAGCATGCCCGAGCTACAGCAGGCGTTCGCGCTCTACTGCGTGTACGGCTACCGCGACACGCAAGGCGCTCGCATCATCGACATGTTCAGCCAGTTCGGGCTCGAGCTCGACAGCGAGCAAAAGCGCGTGCTCGCGGCGCTGCTCCGAGTCCGCTTCGTCGTGTTCGCGCTCGACCGCGCCGAGCCCTCGAACAAGCAGATGCAAGGGCGGGACTTGCTGCGCGGCGAGCCGATGACCGTGCTCGACGGCAACGCGTTCGCGCAGACGGTGCCCGGCGACGTGCTGATCGCCTACATGTTCCCGGTCGGCGATCTCTGGCGCCCGCTCGGGCTCGCAACCAAGATCCCGCGGGCTCGGGCAGCGATGCTCCGACAAGGGCTCGATCGGCTCGCCGCAGAGCAGGGTTTTGGGCTGATGCAGCTGCCCGATCGCCGCCCGGCGCAGGTGTTCTGGTTGGGCTTCCGGATCGCCGACGCCAACATCAAGGCCAGCTAGCGCGCTGGCTCATTGCTCTGGGACGGTCGGGCTGGGGCACGTGCAACCCCAGCTCGCCGGCAGCTGCGGGCACGCGAGCTTGGCGATCAGCTCGTGGCCGTGCTCGTTGGGGTGGATGTCGTCGAAGCTCCGCAGCTCCTTGCGCAGGTACCAGCGGGGCAGCTCGGCGGCTTCCTGGGCGACGCGCTCGGCCTCGGCAGCCCGGGCTGCCTCGTCGAGGTGCGCGTGGTCCTCGTGCCACTGCTTGTCCTTGGCCACGAGCTTGCGCATCGCCTCGATGTCGCGCAGCTGCGCGTTGCGATCGCGCAGGTCCGTATCGTAGAGGTCGACGCCGACGTCGGGCAGCTCGCTCGGATCCCAGGGCGCGTCGGGATCGTCGCGGCGGTCTCGGTAGATCCCGAGCGCCTGCTGGGGCGTCGAGCGGCCGACCACGTAGTCGACGACCGTCTGGGTGTGCCGCTTGTAGTCGAGCCCAGCGAGGCCAGCCCAGCGCTTCTTGTCGCTCTCGTCGCCCCAGGGCGTGAGGCTGAGCCCGACCACTCGGATCCCGCGCTTGTGAGCCGAGAGGACCAGCTGGCGGATCTCCTTGTTGGTCTTCTCGGGCGTAGCGACGCTGTTGAGCCCGCCTTGGAAGACCAACCAGTACTCGTGGTCGGGGTTCTTGAGGTTGATGTAGCCGTTGTCGAGCACTTGCTTGGAGAAGTGCTTGCGCAGCGCGTAGGCCCCGTAGCCGACTTTCGAGATGTTCTTGACCTCGACGTTGCTGCACATCTGGGCGAAGTGCTCGGCGTAGGGCTTCTTCGGCCAAGCCCCGATCGAGCCGGCGAGCACCACGACCTTGACCGGCTTGTCTTGCTTCTTGAACCGCCAGGTCGCCGGGGCCTCGTCTTCGACGGGCTCCTGACTGCCCGCCTCCCCTGGGCCGGTCAACGCGACCAAGGTGCCGAGCGCGAGGGTAGCGAGCCAGCGGACGAAGGAACGCGAGCGGGACCGAGACGCAGGCATGGCGAGGTGGCGAGCAGACGAGCCGGCGCGGATCCTATTCGGCGACATCGCGGCAGCCAAGCCCGGCTCACTCTCGGATCTCGAACTCCAGCGAAGCCAGCTCGGTGTCGTGGCCCTCGGCGAGGATCCGCACCCGCCACGAGCCGACGTACTCGGGCCGTAGCTCCAGGTATGCGCGGGTCTTGTAGGCGTGCAGGGCCGGAATCCGAACGCCGCCGCGCCGTGCGGTCTGGCCGTCCTTCTCCCACAAGACACGCACGCTCGCTTCCTCGCGCGGGTGCACGACCCGGAAGCAGACGTTCACCTTCTGGGCTTTGGCGACCGAGAACTCGCGGGTCTGATCGGTGCAATCGCCGTCTTCGAACCCATGCCCGAGCGAGATCTCGTCGATGTGAATGCCCGCAGGTCCGATGCCACCGACGGGCGGGAGATCGTGGACGGAGACGGGGAGCTTCGAGAACGCCTTGGCGAACTCCTCGGGGGTTCCTGGCGGGATCACGCTGGGGTCACGGGGATGAACGTTCGGGCTCGGCTCACCGCCGGTCTCGCCGGTCTCGCTCTCGTCGCCCGTCTCGCCCTGCCTGTCGCGAAGCTGCTGCAAGACCGGATCGCCTGCACGGGTGCGAGCCTCGTCGGGCTTGCGAGGACGCGGCTCGGAAGCCTCGGAGGGACCGGGCTCGTTCGGCGCCAGATCGGTCCTCGCCTCACCACGGTTGGGCTTGCTCGTGCTCGCGCCCTCGTCCGTGCCGCGGCTCTTCGGCCCGGACGGGCTGATGAAGCTCTTCAGCACGACCGCGCCCACCACCACCGCGGCGAGGCCGAGCACCACCAGCATCGCGCCATTGCGACGCGGCTCGGTACGACGCGAGCCGACCATCTCCGGCGGGATCGGCCGCGGCTCCTCGTCGGTGCTCTCGAGATCGGACAGCTCGCCCGGTTCCGGGTCGCGGGGCGTGGGCGGTCCAGGATCGGGCATCGCTAGCGTTTGGGCGATCCGAATGCTCGAGCCGCGCCCCCGCTCACCGACAGAGCTGGTCGGGTGGCGGCCGGACTCGTCGCTCTTCGGCACCGGCACGCCGATCTCGCCAACCACCGAGACCGCAGCCGTCGAGGTCTTGGCCCGGCGCCGGTTGGGAGGCACGGGCACGCTGACCGAGGAGATGGGGACCGGCTCGAGTGTCGGCGGCACGTCGAAGAGCGAGCTGAGTCGATCATCGTCGGAGGAGGACTCGATCCAGTCCTTCTCGCCTTCGTCGTTCGCGTCTGGCTCGCTCTCGTTCGCAGCAGGCCGAGTCGGCTCGTCCGCCTGCACCGGATCTCGCTCCGCCCTCGGCTTCGCGCTCGACCCCGCTCGAGGCGGCGGCGCGAAGATCGGTCGAGAGGTGCCGTCGTCGTTTCGACTCACCGACGACCTCCGCGAGTTGCTCGCCGAACCTGGCGGAGCGAGTGACGAGCGCTGAGCGACATGGCCATGAACTCGGCGGGAGTCTGCGGAAGTCGAAGTGGAAGCGCACCCGCAGGGCTCGACGTAGTAGGCGGCTGCTCCCGCATGGCGGAAGGCGCTTTCGATTCCACCCGGAAGGCTGACTCCGCGAGATGCCATGCTGCCCCGCGCGGCGTCCCCCTGCAACCCCGCCCGGGTCCCCCCTTCGCGCTGCCTGGCTGATCCATGCTGTCGTTCGAGCCACCGGGCTCGTTACTTCGTCGGTGACGGTGAGTCGCCGCGAGGGCGCTCACGGGGCGCTCTTGGCAGCCATCCTCCACTCGAGAGCCAAACCCAACGAAGCAGTTTGCCGCGCCGAGAATCAGTAGGGCTTCTTGCGTTCCTCGGCCCGACGCTCGGCCTCGGCGATCAACCCCTGCCAGAGCGGCTCGAGGCCCATCGCCTCGCGCACCCGCTGCAAGGTCGCGTAGGCGACCTCGCGCGCTCGGATCGTGCCATCGACGAGGATCTCCTCGATCCGCCCGGCGTCGCGCTCGAAGCTCGCCCGACGCTCGCGCAGCGGGGCAAGCAAGGCCTCGGTCGCTTGGATCAGCCGGTCGTGCACCGCCGCGTCGTCGAGTGCGGCAGCCTGGTGATCGCGAACGATCGCGGCGGCCTCCTCGGGGTCGTCGATCAGCGCGTCGACGAAGTCGCGCAGCCGCGACCCGGTCACCGTACGCAGCTTGGCCGCGACCAGCTCGGGCGCATCACCGAGGTTGATCGTGTTGCCCGCCGACTTCGACATCTTGTGGCTCAGCGGACCCTCGGGTCCGATACCCGGCAGCATGCGGACCCGCGAGCTGCGAGCCTCGGGCAGCGGGAACACCTCGCCATAGGCAGCGTTGAAGTGCCCGGCCACTTCGCGGGCGATCTCGACATGAGCGAGGTTGTCCTCGCCGACGGGGATCAGCTCGGCGCGGGCCATCAGGATGTCGGCCGCCTGCAGGACCGGGTAACCGAGCAGACCGAGCGACATGCCCTCCTCGCCGATGCCCGCGACCGCAGCCATCTGCTTCAAGCTCGCGAGCGGACGCAGGTGCGCGGCTGGGATCAACATCTGCAGCAAGATCGCGAGGTCGTAGACCGCCGGCACGCCCGACTGGAGGTAGATCGTGCTCTTGCCTGGATCGATGCCGGCCGCGAGCAGATCGAGCACGACCGCGCGCACGTGCTCAGGCAGCCTGCGGATGTGCTCGCGCTGCGGACGAGTCGTGAGCGTGTGGAGGTCGGCGACGATCAAGAAGCACTCGTGGCTGTCCTGCATCGCCACGCGGCTCTGCAGCGAGCCGAGCAGGTGACCGAGGTGCAGCGGGCCTGTCGGTCGATCGCCGGTCAGCAGGCGAGGCTTCGACGGCGTGGGCGTGGACGTGGACGTGGCAGCCATGCGCGCGCTCCGACTAGCAGAGCCGTGGGGGCGCGACAAGGTCGCATCGAGCCCGCTGGACCTCGCCGTGGTCCAGTTGCACACTCCGCCCCGTGCCGCGTGCCCACGTCCTGCTGGTCGAGAACATCCATGCGTCCGCCACCGAGGCCTTCGAGCGGGCCGACATCGCGATCCGCCGCAGCTCGGGAGCCATGAGCTCCGACCAGCTGATCGCTGCGCTGCGAGACATCCCGGGCGATGAGCCGCTGATGCTCGGGATCCGCAGCAAGACCAAGGTCCGCGCGGAGGTGTTCGAGGCGATCCCGCGGCTCAGCGTGGTCGGGGCGTTCTGCATCGGCACCGATCAGATCGAGCTCGACGCGGCGCGCGAGCGCGGCATCGCGGTCTTCAACGCGCCCTTCTCCAACACTCGCTCGGTCGCCGAGCTGGTCATCGGTCAGATCATCATGCTCTCGCGCCAGGTGTTCGCCCGCAGCATGAGCGCGCACGAGGGCGCGTGGCTCAAGACCGCCGAGGGAGCGCACGAGGTCCGCGGCAAGACGCTCGGCATCGTCGGCTACGGCCACATCGGCACCCAGCTCAGCGTGCTGGCCGAGGCGCTCGGCATGCGGGTCCGCTACGCCGACATCGTCAACAAGCTCCCGCTCGGCAACGCCAGCGCGGTCGACAGCCTCGACGATCTGCTCTCGCTGTCCGACTTCGTCTCGCTGCACGTGCCCGACACCGAGCTGACCCGCGGGATGATCGGCGCCGCCCAGCTAGCGCGCATGAAGCCCGGCGCGTACCTGATCAACGCGTCGCGCGGGAGCGTGGTCGACATCGACGCGCTGCGAGTCGCGCTCGATTCGGGCCACGTCGCGGGCGCGGCGATCGACGTGTTCCCCAAGGAGCCAAACTCGACCAACGAGCGGTTCGAGAGCCCGCTGCAAGGGCTCCGCCAGGTGATCCTCACCCCCCACATCGGCGGCTCGACCGAAGAGGCGCAGGCCAACATCGGGCGCGAGGTCAGCGAGGCGTTGAGCGCCTTCATCGGCACCGGGCGCACGACCTCATGCCTCACGCTGCCGCAGCTCGACGCCGCCGAGCCCCGCGGCGGCTGTCGGCTCGTCAACGTCCACCGCGACGTGCCCGGCGTGCTCTCGGCCGCCAACCAAGTCGTCGCGGGCAGCGGGATCAACATCACCGGCCAGCACCTGGTCACCTCCGCCGGCGTCGGCCTCTTGCTGATCGACCTCGACGTGCCGCCCGGCGACGCGCGAGCCAGCGAGCTGTTGCGGGGGATCGACGAGCTCGAGACCTCGCTGCGGACACGCTTGATTCCCTGACCACTGGCGCGCGACGCCATGCCGTCGCCGTAGGCGGCACGACGTGCGAGTCTGCCCTTTCATTGCATGGGCCCCGACGCCTCACGAGTGCGTTCACGGGCCGCCTTTGCCCACCTACGGGCTGTTGCACCGGTAGGGGGCTCAAGTAGGATTCGGCCGTGGCGTCCTGCGGAAGCTGCGGCTCTCTCGTCGAGGAGGACGCGACTTCCTGCTGGCACTGCGGCGTCAGCCTCGAGCTGCTGAGTCGGGCGCACGCGCCCGAGCTGCTGAGCCAGGCGCCCGAGCTCGCGGCGGGGGCCGGGTCGATCAGGGCCGAGAGCTCGACTCGGCGCGCGGTCGTAGGCCCCACGTCGGTGACCCGCTCGCTCTCCGAGTCGGTCAGCGCCGAGCTGCCCACGCTGTCCGCTCGCTTGCGTGACGAGGTCTACCCGGCTCAGCCTCGAGCCGCGGGCGAAGGCATCATCGGGCGCGAGATCATCGGGCAGTACGTGATCCGCTCCAAGCTCGGCGAGGGCGGCATGGGTGAGGTCTACCTCGCCGATCAACCCGCGATCGGTCGCCAGGTCGCGATCAAGGTCGTGCACCCGGCGATGGTCCGCACCGCCGACCGTCGAGAGGGCGTCGAGCGCTTCCGCAACGAGGCCCGCGCTGCGGCGAGCCTCGAGAGCCCGCACATCGTCA
>CBFGLP010000019.1:0-1769 GCA_965649595.1 uncultured Myxococcales bacterium
GTTGCCAATGATGCTCTCCATCGCCCTCTCGTTGACCGCTCTGACCGCCTGCGACAAGAAGGCGGACGACAGCAAGAAAGCGGAAGACAAAAAAGAAGAAAAGGCCGGCGACAAGGCCGACGCCAAGAAGACCGGCGAAGAGGTCTCGGCCAACGCTGCCGATCCCGAGGCCGGCTGCATCCACGAAGAGAAGCACACCGAGGGCGAGGGCTGCGAGCACCACGGCGCGATGCCGACCGAGTCGACCGGCCACTTCGGAGCCGCGTTCGCGATCGCCGAGTCGCAGCCGCTCTCGGCCGTGCTCGCCAGCGGCGGCGTGCCCACCGAGGCGGTGCGAGTCAGCGGCACCGTCGAGGCCGTATGCCAGAAGAAGGGCTGCTGGATGGTGATCAAGGACGGCGACAAGCAGGCCCGCGTGCTCGTCAAGGATCACGCGTTCGCGATTCCGATGGACGGCAAGGGCAAGAACGCCACCGTCGAGGGCACGCTCGAGGCCAAGGAGCTGACCGAGGCCAACGTCGCTCACCTCAAGAAGGACGGCGACGACACGATCTCGGGCGATGGCCCGCGCAAGGAGTACTTCCTCGAGGCGACCGCGGTCGAGCTGCGCGCCAACTCCTGAGCCGGCCTTCCAGGCGGGTGGATCGATAGAGGGCTTCGTCAGCCCGTCCGGGCTGAAGGGCCGCGCACGCGGCCCTCGGCAATTGTGCTCTCGTTAACCTTTGCCGAGATCGCAGCTCAGCTGCCACGCGACGCCGAACTTGTCGATGAGCACGCCGAAGCGCGCGCCCCAGAACGCCTCGTGCAGCTCGAACATCACGCTGCCGCCTTCGACGAGCATGTTCCACACGCGCTCTTGCTCGTCGAGGCGATCGAGCGTGAGGGTCAACGCGATCGCTCCGCCGGGCGTTGGGGCGGGCGACTGCGGGCAACCATCGGACGCCCTCAACACCAGGCCATCGGCCTCGAGCTCGGCGTGCATGATCCACTGCGCGTGCTCTTCGTCGATGTCCTTCACTCGCTCGCCGAAGCGAGACATGGTCCTCACGCGCCCGCCGAGCGCCTCGGCGTAGAACAGCAACGCGGCCTCGCAACGGCCGCCGAACACCAGATACGGGGTTAGCGTCTTCATCGGTTCCTCCTTTGGATCTGCCGGGCGCGTGGCCTCGGCTCGTTCGTCTCGATGGTCAGACCTGGCGGCTCGGCGGAACTCATCGGTGACCCGTCAACTTTTTAGCGGCCGCGGGGACCGCAGAAGATCGACTCTGGATCTGATCCGGATCCCCCCGCGCTCCCGACGTGACAAGGGTCAGCCGCGCCCACTCGCGAGCATCCGGGCACGCGAGCACGACCTTCGTTCAAGGTGTACCCTCTGCACCCGTGGCCTACCTCGCCCTAGCGCGCAAGTATCGTCCACAGCGCTTCGCCGACATGATCGGCCAAGAGCACGTGACACGTACGCTCGAGAACGCGATCAAGACGGATCGCGTCCATCATGCTTACCTGTTTTGTGGCGTCCGCGGGCTCGGTAAGACCACCGCGGCTCGGATCCTCGCCAAGTGCCTGGTCTGCGAGCGCGGCCCGACGCCCGAGCCCTGCAACCAGTGCGAGCAGTGTCGAGCGATCAACGAGGGTCGCTCGGTCGACGTGATCGAGATCGACGGCGCGTCCAACAACTCGGTCGAGGATGTCCGCTCGCTGCGCGAGCAGGTCCACTACCTGCCGCAGTCGGCGAGGCGAAAGATCTACATCATCGACGAGGTCCACAT
>CBFGLP010000020.1:0-4067 GCA_965649595.1 uncultured Myxococcales bacterium
CGAGTGACCGTGCTCGAGCGCCGCGACCAGCCCGGCGGTCGAGCCTACGTCTATCGGCAAAACGGCTTTGTGTTCGACGGCGGGCCGACGGTGATCACCGCTCCGTTTCTGCTCGAGGAGCTGTGGGAGCTGTGCGGCAAGCGGATGTCCGACAGCATCGACATGCGCTCGGTCTCGCCGTTTTACCGGGTCCGTTTTCACGACGGCCAGATGTTCGACTACCAAGGCGACGCCGAGGTGATGCGCGAGCAGATCCGCAAGTTCAACCCGGCGGACGTCGAGGGGTACGAGCGCTTCTTGGCGATGTCGAAGCAGATCTTCGAGGTCGGCTTCGAGCAGCTCTCGCACGTGCCCTTCGGAAGCATGCTCGACATGCTCAAGATCACCCCGGCGATGATCCGGCTGCAGAGCTATCGCACGGTCTATTCGCTGGTCGCGAAGTACGTCAAAGACGATCGCCTCCGCCAGGTGTTCTCGTTCCATCCGCTGCTGGTCGGTGGCAACCCGTTCAAGACCACCTCGATCTACACGCTGATCGCCTTCCTCGAGCGAAAGTGGGGCGTGTACTTCCCGATGGGCGGGACCGGCTCGCTGATAAAGGGCCTGGTCGAGCTGATCGAGGGGCAGGGGAGCGAGGTTCGCTGCAACGTCGAGGTCGCGCGGATCCTCGTCGAGCAAGGGCGGGCGGTCGGCGTCGAGTTGGCAGATGGAAACACCCTGCGTGCCGACATCGTGGTGTCGAACGCCGACTCGGCGTACCTCTACAAGCACCTGCTCCCGGCCGAGCACCGCTCGCGCTGGACCGATCGAAAGATCGAGCGCCAGCGCTTCTCGATGAGCCTGTTCGTCTGGTACTTCGGGACCAAGCGCAAGTACGAGGACGTGGCTCACCACACGATCCTGCTCGGACCGCGCTACGAAGGCCTGCTCGACGACATCTTCGAGAACAAGGTCTTGGCTGAGGATTTCTCGCTTTACCTGCATCGACCGACCGCGACCGATCCTTCGTTGGCACCGGAGGGACACGACGCGTTTTACGTGCTCTCGCCGGTCCCTCACCTCGACAGCGGGACCGACTGGGAGCGCGAGCGCGAGCGGTACCGAGCAAAGATCGCCAAGTACTTGAGCGACACCGTGATGCCTGGTCTCGAGCAGGAGATCGTCACGTCTCGAGTGCTGGATCCGGTCGGGTTTCGCGACGAGCTGCTGTCGGTCAAGGGTGCGGCATTCGGAATGGAACCAGTGCTGACCCAGAGCGCCTACTTTCGGCCACATAACGCGAGCGAGGAGATCGAGCGGCTCTACTTGGTCGGCGCGGGGACGCATCCGGGCGCTGGTGTGCCGGGAGTGCTGAGCTCGGCCAAGGTGCTCGAGCGGGTCATTCCGGACGCCGCGGAGCTCGTGCGCGAGCGAGCGGACGCGCGTGTGAGCGCTGGCTGAGCCTGGTCCGAGCTACAGGGAGACAGTACCGTCGCGAACCAATCGACACACCACTCGATGGTGTGTCGACGCTCGACGGGTTGGGGAATTTTCGCTTGCGCGGGGACCCCACCCACTGATAGGTTCCCGCCGCGGTCGCTCGGTGAGCCGCTCGGGCGAGCACGATCAATGATTCGTGCGCGGCTGCATTGGACAACTGAATCAGCCCGGTGGGCTGACGAAAGCCAATTCCGCGGCAATGATCGCAGACGTTCTCACCTTTCTCAAAGAACATCTCGACGATCATTTTCGCGTCGCATTGGGTGGATCCCAAGACGATCCCAGCGCCGACAAGGTCGTGTTCGTCGACGGCGACAAGATGGACCCGATCAGCTTCAAGCTGGGCGCGGTCACGGTGCTGCTGATCAACGTCGAGGAAGACCGGGTGCTGCGGAGCCCAGATCGCTACGCTCGCCGGACTCCGGACGGGACTCACGAGCGGATCCAACCGGACATTCGGCTGATCCTCTATGTGTTGTTCATCGCACGATTCAAGGCGTACGAAGAGGCGTGGAAACACCTGTCCACGCTGATCGAGCACTTTCAATCTTTGCCCGTGCTCGACGCTCAAAATACGCCGGCGCTGCCAGCCGGGATCGAGAAGCTCGGGCTCGAGCTGGTCACGCAGACCTTCGCCCAGCAAAACGAGGTCTGGAACGCGCTGAGGACGACACATCACCCATCGATCCTCTATCGCATCAAGCTGGTCGGGTTTCGCGATCGTCAGCCGGCCGAGTCGCCAGAGGTTCGCGACGTCGCGCCCGAGCTGCAGAGGACCTCATGAGGTACCAGCGCATCTTCGAGCTGCAGATCCGGCACGGCTATTACGTCGACGGCCGCTGCACCGATCTCGCGATCGAGCCGAGCACGAGCGAGGACGGCGAGCGGGCGCTGGCTCGACACCGCTTGCTGGCCAAGCCACGCGCGGGCGGGCTCGAGGTCGTCGGTCCCGTCGACGGTGAGGGCAAGCCCTTCATCGCGCTCGAGGGTCTGCGGCTGCGCTTCGACCTGCGGATCGCCAGCTCCAACTTCGTGCGCGCGACCGACCTCGCCACGTGGACCAAGCTGGTCGCGCCGCGCTACCGAAACAAGAGCGGCGTGACTGGTAAGCTCGAGCTGGCCGAGAAGGCCGCTTCACCGCACCCGCCAGGCATCGCCGCGGCCGTCCAGATCTCCAACATCTCGTCGTCCTGGCTGGCCAAGCCGCCCAGCTTCACGCTCGAGCTCAGCCCGCTCTCGACGCTGTGGGTCTACTACCTGACCACGACCCGCTCGAATGGCGCGGCGCCGCAGATTAGCGACAGCGATCCCGAGCGTCCGCTGGCGTTCGAGTCGACGCTGCTCTCGCCGAACGACGCGCTGGCGAGCAGCGATCCGATCGGGCATGGGCTCTTGCGCCGCTACCCGGACCGACGCTGCTTTCGCCTGATCTCGGGTCAGCTGCTGGCTTGTCAGCAGGCCCCTCGCCGCAAGCTCGCGCTCTACCTCGGTGACGAGCTGTTGATCCGCGAGCTCGCCAACCCGGCGATCCAAGACTTCACGATCCTCACGCTCGAGCCCAACAAGCCGCGCGACTCGCTGTTTCGCGTCGTCGAGTTCTGATCCCGATCCTCCAGCCCAAGCACCACCATGCCCACGTACAAGACTCCTGGTGTCTACGTAGAAGAAATCTCGACCCTGCCGCCGTCGGTGGCCGAGGTTGCGACGGCGATCCCCGCCTTCATCGGTTACACCGAGAAGGGCCGCGCGGGCGAGGTCGAGGTCGCGCAGATCAACACGTTGCTCGAGTTCGAGCTGCGCTTTGGCAAGGCCAAGCCGACGACCTTCACGGTCGACGCCGACGAGAACATCAGCCCGGCCGGGCCCAGCCAGCCCGAGTGGCTGTTCTATTACGCGATCAGCCACTACTTCAAGAACGGCGGCGGTCGCTGCTACGTGATCTCGGTCGGCAATTACAGCGAAGCCGTCGACAGCGAGGCGCTCGGCAAGGGGCTCGAGGCGCTCGAGCGCGAGGACGAGCCGACGCTGATCGTGATCCCCGAGGCGGTCCAGCTCGACCAGACCGACTTCGACGAGCTCGCCAAGCAGCAGCTCGCGCTCGCGGCCAAGCTGAGCGACCGGTTCGTGATCCTCGACGTGCGCGAGGGTGACGTCGCGGCGTTCCGCACCGGGCTCGGCGTCAACAACCTCGCCTATGGGGCCGCCTATCACCCCTACCTGAGCACCTCGCTGACCCACCGCTTCGTCGAGAGCGACGTGAAGATCGGCGAGGGCGCGGACCAGACCACGCTGGCCGCGATCGCCACCAGCGACACCGCGCTCTACAACCGGCTCAAGAAGAAGCTCGGCGACCAGCGGGTCATCCTGCCGCCGAGCGCCGCGATCGCGGGTATCTACGCGCAGGTCGATCGCACCCGCGGGGTCTGGAACGCGCCGGCCAACATCAGCGTGGCCGCGGTGCTCGGCCCGGTCACACAGATCACCCACGCCGCGCAAGAGGACCTCAACGTCGACCCGACCTCGGGCAAGTCGATCAACGCGATCCGGGCGTTCGCGGGCAAGGGCACGCTGGTCTGGGGCGCGCGCAC
>CBFGLP010000021.1:0-2139 GCA_965649595.1 uncultured Myxococcales bacterium
GCCGACATCGACTACGGCTTCTCCGAGGCCCACACGACCGCCGGTCGCATTGGCGTGAAGTGCTGGATCTTCAAGGGCGAGGTCTACGGCTCGATGTCCGGCCTCGATCCTCGCTTCCCCCGTCCGGCCAGCAAGCGCTGAGCCCATTCACTCCGATCAAGAGGTAGGCCATGCTCTCGCCATCTCGCGTCAAGTATCGCAAGGTCTTCAAGGGCCGCATGACGGGCGCCGCCAAGGGCGGTGCCGAGGTCTCCTACGGTGACTTCGGCCTGCAGGCGCTCGAGTGCGGTTGGCTGACCGCGCGCCAGATCGAGGCCGCTCGTATCGCCATCAACCGCAAGGTCAAGCGCGGCGGCAAGCTCTACATCCGCGTGTATCCCGACAAGCCGGTCTCGAAGAAGCCGGCCGAAACCCGAATGGGTAAGGGTAAGGGCGGTCCCGAGTTCTGGGTCGCCGTCGTGCGCCCGGGTCGGGTGCTCTACGAGCTCGAGGGCATCGAGGAGGAGCTCGCCAAGCAGGCCTTCCGCCTCGCCCACCACAAGCTGCCGATCAAGACCCGCTTCGTGAAGCGCGAGCGAGTGGTCTGAATGAGTCAGGCACCCGCGCACTGACTGAGTCAGCCGCCCGCGGCTGAGTAGTCGAGTCAGGCGCCCGCACCTGAGACCGCAGATCAACAAGAGGTACGACCGTGAAGCCCTCCGAAATTCGAGACAAGGACGAGACCGAGCTGGTCGAGCTGGAGAAGGAGCTGCGTGAAAAGCTCATCCGGCTGCGGATCGGTAAGGCCACCAACAAGGCCGTGAACCCGGCCGAGTTCCACCGGATCCGCCGCGACATCGCCCGGATCAAGACCATTCAGACCGAGCGGAAGCTCGGCCTCACGCGCAACTGAGGCGGTCATGAGCGAAACCGAGACCACCACCAAGTCCCGGCGCCGGACGCTGCTCGGCGAGGTCGTGTCCGACAAGATGGACAAGACCGTCGTCGTCCAGGTCATCCGTCGCTACAAGCACCCTCGCTACAAGAAGTACGTGCAGGAGCGGGTCCGCTACAAGGCCCACGACGAGCGTAACGAGGCCAAGATCGGCGACAAGGTCCGCATCATCGAGTCGCGTCCGCTCTCCAAGGAGAAGCGGTGGGCGGTTCAGGCGATCCTCGAAAGGGCGGTGGTCTGACATGATCCAGGTAGAGTCCTATCTCGACGTCGCCGACAACTCGGGCGCGCGCAAGCTCCGGTGCCTCAAGGTGCTGGGCGGCTCCAAGCGTCGCTACGCCAACATTGGTGACGTCATCGTCGTGTCGGTCCGCGAGGCCTTGCCCAACAGCAAGATCAAGAAGGGCCAGGTCATGAAGGCGGTCATCGTGCGGACCAAGAAGGGCGTGCGTCGGCAAGACGGCAGCCTGATCCGGTTCGACACCAACAGCGCGGTGCTGATCGGTAACGATCGCAACCCGCTCGGCACCCGCATCTTTGGACCGGTCGCTCGCGAGCTGCGCTGGAAGAAGTTCCTGAAGATCGTCAGCCTCGCTCCGGAGGTGCTGTGATGCAGAAGATTCGCAAGGGCGACAAGGTCGTCGTCATCGCCGGGAAGAACAAGGGTGTTTCCGGCAAGGTGCTCGAGGTCAGCCCGGCCTCCGACAAAGTCGTGGTCGAGGGCGTCAACGTGATCACCAAGCACCGCAAGCCCACGCGGCAGAACCAGCGTGGCGGGATCGAGAAGCGCGAAGCTCCGATCCACATCTCCAACGTCCTGCTCGCCGACCCCAAGACCGGCGAGCCGACCCGGGTCCGGATTCAGACCCTCGAGACCGGCCGCAAGGTCCGCGTGGCCGTCAAGTCGGGCGAGCAGATCGATAGCTGAGGATTCCAATCATGGCGAAGGCAGCAGCGGGGGGCGCTCCCCAAAAGAAAAAGAAGGAAGCCGGGTACTCGTTCAAGTTCCCGGAGGTCCGCAACGCGCCGGTTGGTCGCGGCGGCGTCGAGTCCGAGACACGCGTCCGGTACGAGCAAAAGGTCGTGCCCGCGTTGATCGAGGAGTTCGGCTACAGCAACAAGCTGACGGTCCCTCGCATCGAGAAGGTCGTGCTCAACATGGGCCTCGGTGAGGCCATCAAGCAGCCCAAGCTGCTCGAGCAGTC
>CBFGLP010000022.1:0-4983 GCA_965649595.1 uncultured Myxococcales bacterium
CTGTCGACCTCGCGTCGCTCGTCGCCGCTCCCGACCCGCTGGACTTCGCGGCGCATGAACACGTTCGTGATCTTTTTCCAACGGAAGGGCCGGACCTCGAACACGGTGAAGTTCTGAGCTTCCCCGGCGGGATCCCGCGGACCTCCGAGGTTGTTCAGGTTGGTCGGGTAGAACCTCCCGGACGCCTCGAACAGGTAAAGATCGGGGGGCTGGCCCTGGGCCACGTAAGGCACACCGGTGACCGGATCATAAGCGGCGATCAGCCCGACCCGCGGCGGCACTCGGCCCTCGGCCGACTCGAGCACCGGCTCGTCGAGCAGGCACGCGTGCGGGTGGACAGGCACCCATGAGTACTCGTGGCCGTTTAGACCGATCGTCCCCCAGGCCGCACCGTCGAGGTACTCGAGCACCTGCGCGGCCGCGATCGGGACATCGGTCGCAGGCGGGAGGATGACCTCGTGGTGGAAGCGGCTCGGGTTGTCCGCGACCGAGTCGGCGTTGCCGAACAGGCGGCCGAACGCGAGGCTGCGCAGGCCCTCCATGCTCGGTGAGCCCGCCAAGCCACGCTCGGCCCACAGCCGGGCCAAGATCGCCGTTTGAGCTCCCCTGCCGCCAGGCAGCGCCGGATCGAAGAAGTCGTAGACCCCGTTGGCCTTGAGGTAGGCCGCGCCGTTCTCGGCCCGCATGTTGCTGCTGACCGACGAGTTGCCGCGGGTCGTCCACGCGCCGGTCTCGTGGCAGATGAATGACGCCAGCGCGAGCGCGCAAGGCGAGCAAGCCCAGCCGGTGGTCAAGCGCGTGCCCTCGGCGAATTGCCCGAGGGTCTCGAGCGTCGGCACGTGCAGCGTGCCCCACTGTTGAGTGTTGAACAGGTACTCGGATCCGCGGCAGACGTCGCCGAGCGATCCGCCGTAAATGATCCCGCGCGGGTGCACGGTCCTGCCCTCGACCGTCGGATGCAGCGCCCGCTCCTCGTTGCGGCCGCCCGTCGTCCAAACAGGATCGAGGCTCGCAAAGCCCCCAACCGCGAGGCTGAGCAGCGCCTGAAAGCGCATCGCCAGCAGGTTGTCGTGCAAATGCACCGCCCCCGGGACCTCGCCGGCGCGATCGCAGACGCTGGTCCCGAAGAAGGGGCTGCCCTCGATGCGAAAGCGTGCGCCCCCGAAGTTGGTGATCCCGGCCAGCCACCAGAACCGAAACAGCGGCAGCTCGAGCACGTCGCCAGGCAAGAACACCGCGTCGGGGTTGAGCACCTCGCCGGTGACCGTGTCGAACGAGAGCTGGATCGTGCCGCCGACATCGATCGAGGTCAGCTCTGGCTGCGCGCGCGGAGGTGGACGCGTCGGCGGTGGGTCGGGCGGCGGATAGGTCTGCTCCTCGACCAGCACGCGCAGCGGGCCCTTCCACAGCCGGACCCAAAAGCCGAGCTCGTCGAGCGACTGCCCGCTGCCCGGCGCGACCGCGCTCGGGTGCCACCGCCGACCGACGACGAAGGCCTGCTTCCACAGCTCGACCAACGCGACCGCACCATCGTAGCCCCCCCGGAGATCCCGCCCCGAGACCAGCGGCCGGTACCATTCGATCAGCTTGTCGCGGACCCTGCTGTCGCGTAGCTGCGCGATCCAGTCGTCGAGCACCTGCTGGTAGGTCTTGCGCTCGCTGATCACGAGCCGCCGCGCTGGGACGATCCAGTTGAGGGCCATAGCTGGTCAAATCCGATGGCGGCCCGCGAGGTGGGCCAAGGTCGTGTCGTCGAGCTCGCTGGACTCGCCGAGCCCGTGCGCGCGCTTGTAAGTCTCGAGCGCGGCGCGGGTCTTGTCGGCCGCGTCGCCATCCTCGGCGCCGCACGTGAACCCGAGGTTGTTGAGCCGCTGCTGTACGCCGCGGACCTCGTCGTGCGGATCGAGGTGGCCGAGCTCGAACGTGCGCTCTTCGGCGTGATCGCTGCCCGGGTAGAACACGACCTTCAGCTGCTTGCCCGTCATTGGCACCTCGACCCGCAGCCAGCCCTGCTCGTCGAGCTGCGTCTGGGTCGCCGCGCCGCCATCGACCGACCACTCGACCGTGTAGCGGGCCCGCGGCGCGCCGCCACGCAGGAACTGGACTCGGACCGGCAGCGAGCGCGGCTGGTAGAAGAACAGGTGCGAGCGCCCGGTCTCGATGCCGATCTGCTTGGGCGGCTCGTCGGGCACGAACACCACGTCGCCCTCGAAGAGCACGTTCATGCTGCGGCGCGAGAGCAGGTCTTGGTTCTCGGCCGCGAGCAGGATCGACTGCATGCTGACGCCGTGCTCGTAGGCGATGTGGGCGATCGTCTGGCCTTGCTCGACGGTGTGCTGCGGCATGTCAGGCCCGCCATTCGTCGGGGTGGAGATCGGGGAAGCGCCACAGGCAGCGACCGGGCGGTATGCCCTCGATCCGCGCGTTGCCGCCGTCGTCGAGGCGACCGCTGCGAATCGATCCGTCGGGCAGCGTGACCTCGTAGGCCTCGTTGGCGCGCGGGTTGCCTTGCGCGTCGACCAAGCGCACGTAGATGAACTCGAGCTCCTCCTCGGGCTCCGGCTCGTAGGGAGGCGCAGGTGGCTCGAGGATCGTGCCGGGGGTCGGCAAGAAGAGCGGGCGCGGGCGCGTCAGCAGGCGCAGGCCGGCGGGGCCGGGGTCGGCGAGGCGCTCGAGCACGGCGCTCAGGACTTGGGCGTCGCCGCCATTGCGAGGCAGGTGGCGAGGGAGGCGAGCGTGAGGAGCAGTGACGACCAGCTCGCGCAGGCGCTGGATCGCGCTTTGGTCCCGCTTGGCCCAGCTACGCACGATCTCGCGCGCTCGGGCGCCGTCGACATGACGCATCGACGCGTAGCTACCCGCAAGGGCGCTCCGATGGGTCACGAGCACGTACTCGTGAAAGCCTTCGAGCAGCCGGACCTCCCACGCCATGCGGGCGCCAGGATAGGGCCCGCTCTTCGCTAACGGCAATCGGAAAAGCGGGTGGGCTGCAATGCCGATCTGCAGGTCGGATGCTGCCAGGCGGTTCCGTGGGGTCCCCTCACCAGCCCGAGTGCCCGCGCACGCCCGATAGCTCCACACCCTTGAGCTCACGATAGAGCCGCACCGCGTGCCGGTCGGTCATCCCCGACACGAAGTCGGTCACCACCAGCACCCGCTCGTACTCGCCGAGGTCCGCCGACCAGCCCGGCAGCAGCCGTCGCAGCCGAACGTGCCGCGGGCTCGCCTCGCCCAGCGCCGCGGGCACGAGCAGCGCCAAGAGCCCGCCGAGCACCTCGTAGCCGACCAGCTCGATCCGCTCGACCTCGGGCGCCTGGTAGCAGCGCTCGATCGAGACCTTGCGGATCCGCTGCAAGTGCTCGGCGTCGGGGATCTGCTTCAATAGCGACGCATTCACGCTGCCCGCGAGCAGCTCGTCGTGGTTGGCCAAGAAGGCCTCGGCGGCCTGCTTGATCAGCCCACTGATAGCCATCGCCCGTAAATAAGCGACCTCGTCGCGCGGCTCGTCCTCGGCCCGCGCCGGCTGCTTGGCGAGCGGGCCCAGTAATTCACGCATCGTCTCGATCCCGACCAGCCCCAACGAGAAGCCGTCCTCGAGATCCATGATGTGATAACAGACGTCGTCCGCTGCCTCGACCAGGAACGCGAGCGGGTGCCGTGCCCAGACCCGGGTATCGAGCGACTCGAGCCCGACCCCGCGGGCGACCAACTCGAAGCGCTCGGCGTCGCCCACGAAGAAGTTGTGCTTCTTGCGGGCGACCAAGCCCGACTTTTGCTCGACCGGCTTGCCCTCGTCGGAGTCGACCGCCGCGCAGGGGTACTTGCACGCCGCCGCGAGCGTCGCCAGCGTCAGGTTCATGCCGCCGCGCTCGCGATACATCGAGAGCCGCGTGACGATCCGAAACGACTGGGCGTTGCCCTCGAAGCGCTCGAAGTCGAGCCGCTGCTCGGCCGGCAGCGCAGCCACGAAGCCCTGCCCTTCGCCTAGAAACCAGCTTCGAATCGCGTCTTCGCCCGCGTGACCAAAGGGCGGGTTGCCGATGTCGTGCATCAAGCACGCGGCCGCGACCACGTCACCGAGCGCGTCGGCGTGGGCTTGCTCGATCACGCCGCGCGAGGACAGCCCATGCCCGACCAGCCGCCCCATCGAGCGACCGACCGATGCGACCTCGAGGCTGTGCACGAGCCGGTTGTGCACGTGGTCGTTGGTCGGCATCGGGAACACCTGGGTCTTGTCGACCAGGCGCCGAAAGGGCTCGGAGAACAAGATCCGATCGTAGTCGCGCTCGAAGTCGTTGCGTGGCTCGCCACGCGCGGCGCCCGACGAGCTGCTCGCGCGCGGTGGCCAGCGAAACCGGTCCGTCGAGAGCAGCCGCTCCCACTGCATGCCTCCCATGTCGTCGCTCGAGCGGCTCACATGTTGCGGCGGTACTCGCCGCCGACCTCGAAGAGCTTGCGGCTGATCTGGCCGAGCGAGCACACCCGCGCGACGTCCATCAGGCACTCGAAGATGTTGCCGCCGGCGAGCGCGACCTCGGCCAGGCGGTTCAGCGCCGCCTCGCTCTGATCCGCGTGCGCGCCCTGGTAGGCCCGCAGCCGCGTGATCTGGGCGTTCTTCTCGTCCGCGCTCGCGCGCGTGAGCTGTAAGGAGTTGGCTTCGTCCTCGCCGCTGCGCTCGGGGTTGGTGAAGGTGTTGACGCCGACGATCGGCAGCTCGCCAGTGTGCTTGAGCTTCTCGTACTTGAGGCTCTCGTCTTGGATCTTGCCGCGCTGGTACTGCCGCTCCATCGCCCCGAGCACGCCGCCGCGCTCGTCGATCCGCAGGAATTCCTCGAGCACCGCCTCCTCGACCAGCTCGGTCAGCTCCTCGACGATGTAGCTGCCCTGCAGCGGGTTCTCGTTCTTGGCGAGCCCCTGCTCCTTGGTGATGATCAGCTGGATCGCCATCGCCCGCCGCACGCTCTCTTCGGTCGGCGTGGTGAT
>CBFGLP010000023.1:0-4055 GCA_965649595.1 uncultured Myxococcales bacterium
GGCTGTGGCGGCGGCGGTGGCTGTGGTGGTGGCGGCGGCTGTGGTGGCGGCGGTGGCTGCAGCTGACGCACTCATAGGCTTCGACGTGCTCGATGCCTTCGGCGGGCTCGCCCGGCTCGAGCGGCGCTCGCCGACCCTCGACGGATCCGTGTCGCTGCGCGCGACCCAAGGCTGCGCGCCGCTGCTCGAGGGCAACGAATTCGGGCTGCAGCTCGTGCTGACCCGAGCGCTGCGAGCCGAGCGAGTGCTCGGCCGCTGGCGCGCGATCGAGGACGAGACATGGGCGACGATCGAGCGGGCCCGCCGAGCCGCGCTGCCGATCCTGCGCGCGCGCGGGTTGCTGAGCCACGACGCCTGGCCCGAGCTCGAGCGAGGCGTGCTCGTGGGCACGCGCGGAACGCTTCGCTTGTGGACCGGCCTGTGCGTGCGGCCGCGCGCGGGCAGCTGGATCCTGAGCGAGTCGAGCGCCAACCGTCGCAAGCGAGGCTTCGTGATCCAGCCTCGGGTCGTCCCCGAGCACGTGGCCTGGACTCCGCTGGTGCTCGAGCTCGAGCCCGCTCCCGAAGCACGCACGCTCTCGCTCAAAGGAGAGATCGCTACGCTCGCCTGCGTCGAGCCGGGCCTGACCTTCGAGCGCCACCGCCTGCGTGAGCGCCCCGAGGTCGGCCTCGGCCACCTGCGCTTCTACGAGCAGGCCTACTTCGAGGCCAAGAAGCGCGGCGAGATCACCCGACGCTATCGCAAGACGATCGACGCCGCCCCGATCGAGCACGAGACCGAGAGCCCAGTCGGCGAGCTCGTCGAGGTCGGACCCTGTCCGAGCGCGATCGAGCCGCTCGCCGCGTGCCTGCTCCCCAGCGGCCCTGCTGCCCGCGTGCCCGAGCGGCTCGGCAGCCTGCAGCGGCTGCGCTTCGACAACCTGATCGACTTCACGATCGACTGGGACGGCCACGAGGTCGCGCTCGGCTACGACCGTGCACGGCTGCGCGAGCTGGGCAAGACGATCGAGGACAGCTTCGTCGCCGCGCTCGGCCGCGAGCTCGTCGAGCAGCACCCCGGCGCGCTGTGGTACCTGAGCAAGTACTTCACCCCGCACCCGGTCGGAGAGCCGCACTTCTTCGTCAAGCCATGGGCGCTCACCCGGCTCCCAAAGGGCTGGTCGCTCATGCTCGATGGCGTGCACGGATCCGGCTACGACGTGATGCGCGGGGTCGTCCACGCCGACCAGTTCTTCGCCACGCCGGCCGTGTTTCAGCTCTTCGACCAGCGCCGCATCGAGGTCCCCGCCGAGCGCCCGCTCGTCTACGCAACGCCGATCCCCCGCAGGCTCCTCTCGCTCGGCGCGACCACGACCTTGCTCGAAGGAGCGCCGCTCTCGTGATCGATCCCGTCCAGCTACGCGACGCCCTGCACGAGCGCGGCTACGTTCACTGCCCTGCGCCTGGCCTGCTCGCGCAAGCCGAGCGCGATCCCTGGGCAGTCGCCGAGCGCCTGCACGACCGAGTGGTGCTCGTCGAGGCGCACCCGATCAAGCCGCTGCCCGACGGACGCTCGTACGCGTCGACCAAGATCGCAACGCCGCTGCACACCGACAGCCAGAGCCACCGCGGCGTCCCTGCCCACCTTCAGGTCATGCTCTGCGAGCGACCCGCCACGCAGGGCGGCGAGACGCTCCTGCTCGACACCTGGGCGCTGCTCGAGCGCATCGCCGCCGCGGAGCCGGACCTGCTCGATGCGCTGCTCACCCGCCCGCGTCGCCTGCCCTTCGTGTTCGGCGACGTCGTCGGACCAACCCTCGCGCTGCGCGGCGCGAGCTTGGTGTTCAGCCATCCACCGGTGCCGGTCGATGACGCGATCGGCCGACGGCTCGCCGCGTGGATCGACAGGGCTCCGCGCATCGAGCTGAGCGTGCGGGCCGACGAGCTGCTGCTCGTCGACAACCACCGCATGCTGCACGGCCGCCGCGCCTTCCAGGACGAGCGCCGCCGCTTCATCCGCTTGCTCGTGTGGACCGACTCGCCGACCCGCGCACCCGCATGGTTGCTCGACCCAGCGCGGGAGCTCCACGAGCGCATCGCTCGGTCGACCCGACGCCTGTCACCTACGCTACGCGAGCCGCTGATCGGACCGCCCGCCGCCGCGCAGGATCAGCGACTCGCGCTCGTTCTGCAGATGCTGCGCGGTGCGTCCCCCGGGCAGCTCGCGCGGCAGCACGGCATCCCGGAGCCCGAGCTCTACCGCTGGCGCGACGCGGTGCTGCGTGGGGCCAACGACGCGCTCGCCCAGCTCGACGACCCGATCGGCCATCGAGCCGCGCTCGATCGGGCCCGGCAACAGCTCGAACGCAAGCTCCGCTGAGCTCCCGAGGTCATTGTGCCGCTCATCTCGCAGCGATTACTTGGCGCTCGAAGGGTTGTGCCGATCGCTGTCGTTGCCCTGCGTGTCCACGACAGGCGCGCCCTCGCCCGAACGAGATCCGAGCAATTCCCGCCCTGATCCGGAGACAACACGCACTTTTTCTGGACGACACCGCCTCGGCTGCTCTTTACTGAGACCATGGCGCTCGACTCGATCTCTTCGGTGCACGTCGGCCTGATCTCGTTCGCCCTGCTGGCGTCCGCCTGCGGTGATGGAAAGGAAGGCCGTGGCAACGACGAGGTTGGGATCGAGGAGGGCATCGAGACCCTCGACACGCTCGATGATGCGGACTCCGACGAGGACGCCGACGCCGACCAGGACGGCGACACCACCATCAAGTTCGACAGCGACAACAACGACGCGATGGGCATGGGTGGCGAGTGCCCTGGCGACGGTGGCTTCGGCGGAGGAATGGGCGGCGGAGGGGGCTCGGAGTTCAGCTACATCTGGATCTCCAACTCGCCCGAGGGGACCGTCTCCAAGATCAACACCAAGACCGCCATCGAAGAGGCCCGCTACGCCGTCGGCCCGGGCGTCACCGACCCCTCGCGCACCTCGGTCAACCTGTTCGGCGACGCCGTGGTCGTCGATCGCAACGGCGGCATCACCAAGATCGCGGTCAAGGAGGAGCGCTGCGTCGACTCCAACGGTCAGCCCGGCATCCAGACCTCGACCGGCCCTGGCAACGTGCTGCCTTGGGGCCAAGACGAGTGCGTGCTGTGGCGGACCGAGCTCGCCGCCCTCAACTACCAGATCGGCGCGCGCCCGGTCGCGTGGGAGGGCCTGACCGACGACGGCTGCCCCAAGCAGAACCCGCGCGTGTGGGTCGGCTGGTACGACGGGGCCAACGGTCACTTCCGCCGGCTCGACGGCGCAAGCGGAGCGATCCTCGACAGCATCGGCCCCGTGCCCTGGTCGGGCCTGAGCTTCGGCCCCTACGGTGGAGCGACCGACAAGCAGGGCAACTTCTGGGTGAGCGGCTGGCAGCTCGGGCCGCTGATCAAGATCGACGCCGAGACCCTCGCCGTGTCGACCTTCCCGATCCCCACCTCGATCACCGCGCAGCAGTGGAACTACGGCATGGCGCTCGACAAGGACGGCGACGCTTGGATCGCCAGCGCCTACAGCGTCTATCACTTCCACGCCGACACCTCGACGTGGACCGAGATCCCGGTGCCCGGTGCGTTCAGCCTCCGCGGCCTGATGGTCGACAAGGACGGTATCGCTTGGGCTGCTACCAACGATCCGGCCGGCCTCGCCGCGATCGACACCGCGACCGAGAGCGTGCTCGCGCCGAGCATCAGCATCCCCGGCGCGATCGTACCGGTGGGCGTGTCGATCGACGTCGATGGGTTCGTGTGGGTCGTCGATCAGTCGGCGAACGCCGCGTTCAAGGTCGACCCCGATACCTATCAGCTGGTCGCCACGACGACCGGGCTCAACCAGCCCTACACGTACTCAGACATGACCGGTGCGGGGCTCGATCTCGTTACCTTCCCGCCGACCGAGTGATCGCTCAGAGCCGCGTGCATTCCATGTTGAAGGCGTGGTCGAGGTTCGGATCCTCGGCCAGCGTCTTCGACGTGGCGACGCCTCCGACCTCGACCAGCGTATCGGGCGTGTAGGGCCCGAGCAGC
>CBFGLP010000024.1:0-2349 GCA_965649595.1 uncultured Myxococcales bacterium
TGCCGGGCCTGCTCGACAAGACCGACCGCGTGCTCGGGCGAGCCGACACCGCGCTGGCCAAGGTCGAGGAGGTCACCAACGAGCTGACGCCCGAGCGGATCGACAAGCTCGGCACCGTGGTCGACGACGTCGCGGTCGCGACCAAGAACCTGCGTCAGATCAGCGAGGACCTCGAGGGCATCGGCAAGGACGCGGGGCCGCTGATCTCCAACCTCTCCTTGCTGGCCAAGCGGGCGGCAGCGATCGATGAGCTGACGATCCGCAAGTTCATGCAAGAAGAGGGCATCCGTATAAGGATTGGCGACGGCAACAAGAACGCGAACAAGCGGATCAACGAGCTAGAGGATTAGGATTTAGTCAGCCCGTCCGGGCTGAAGGGCTTGCTCGGCCGAGGGTCGCCGAGGGGACCTCTCCGGAGATCTTCACGTCGCTCCAGCGAATCACGGCGGCGCCCGTCGAAGAGACGCTGCCGATCCCATAGAGGAGCACGAGGTCGTCGGCCGCGAGTCGTCCTTGCGCCGCCGCCACGTATAGGTTCGCGGGGAGCAGCACTGGACCAACGTTACCGAACCAACCAAAGCCGTCGATGACGCGCTCGGAGTCGATGCCGAGCACGTCGGCGACGAAAGCAGCGAACCACGCGACCGGGGTGTTCGGCACGACCAGCGCGATCTCGTCGAGCGAGACCCCGGCGTCCTTCAAGGCGCCTTCGCAGCATTCGCGGACATAGACCTCCGACATCTCGCGCAGGATCCTTCCGGCCTCTGGGGCTGCGCGCAACTGAATGCGGGGCCCCCTGCCGCCATCGTTCGTGAGCTCGTAGAAGAACGAGCCACAGGTAGCGCCGGTGTGCATGGTGCGGGCTCCGAGCAAGCCGCGCCCCTCCGGCGCGCTGGAGACGAGGAACGCCGCGGCACCATCACCGGTCGTCCAGGACAGGGGGTTGTCATCGTCGATGACCCGCGAGTAGGTGCACGAGAGGACGACGAGGACGTTCTGATAGCGGCCCGCCGCGACCATCACGCTAGCGATCTCCAATCCAGCGATGGCGCTCGCGCACGCGGTCTCGAGGTTCCACGCCGTTCCTCCGAGGCCCAGCTGCTCGGCCACGAACGCCGACTGACCGATGCCGATCGTGTCGGGCAAAAACGAGGTCGAGAGCATCAAGCCGACATCGCGAGGATCGACTCCGGCCGCAGCGAGCACGGCACGGGCAGCCTGGAGCTCGAGATCCTTGGCGGTCTGCCCGGGCGCGAGGATGTGGCGCAGCTTCGCTCCCTGGAAGGGGTCCGCGAGATAGGGCGCCATGGCGCGATCGAACCTGTTGGTCCGAGCGTTGCCCTCATCATTGGTCCACGGCGTGACGAGGCCGCTCTCGCGGGCCTTGGCGACCACGGCCGGGACCCTCTTCTCGTAATAGTCGTTCGTGCGAACGTGCTCGGGGAACGCGACCGCGAGCGCGGAGATCGCCGCTGAAGATGACTCTTGCATTGTTGATTACTCCGAGTTTTTCTGCTGTGTTTGATTGGCGATGGCTTTGAGGATCTCGGCCAGCATTGCAGAGACGCTCGCCCCTCCTGCCATCGACTCCCGGGCCAGCGCGACCGCGCCGGGGTGTCCGCCGTACGCGGCTCCGCCAGATTCAGATTCTTTATTCGACATGGTGTCTCCTGCCTCGCGGCTCGGACCCCAGAGCTGGTCTCGAGGCGACTGGCTTTGGTTCATCGAGATCGACCGAGGGCGGCTTACATAAATAGACCGTTGACCTGTCATCGACATTCACGCATAGCGGAGAGGAAGCGCATACCCGAGCGATCCACATCGATCGGGGTCTACCTTGGAGCTTGCAACTGCACGGCGCAGGTGACGACCACCAACATCTATCTTCTCGTGCCTTTTGTGTGCGGCCGTGTTTCCGAATCGACGCAGGCACATCGCCTATATCTAATGTGTGCAAATAATCGGTTCGCTCATTCCATGCATGATCTTATATTCATGAACGCGCGCCCTCGATGAGTGCAGGTCCCATTCCATCTACAATCCCCTGGGCTCGAGCGTTGGAGTTCGACGGCGGTAACTGTCCGAGGATCGTCGCGTCGGCCGCAGCCCACCGTACGCGTGCACGCTCGGGTGTGCTCCCAACGGTCACACGCTACGTAGGGCACCTGAGCCCGGAGCGCAGCGTCGCGGCGCTCCCTCACCGGCTGCCTCGGAACGGAGTAGTCTCGCGTTGCTCGGACCGAGCAGGAGATCAAAGTGCCCGCCGCCAAGAAGAAGCCTGCCGCCAAGAAGAAGCCTGCCGCCAAGAAGAAGCCCCCCGCCAAGAAGAAGCCTGCCGCCAAGAAGAAG
>CBFGLP010000025.1:0-3538 GCA_965649595.1 uncultured Myxococcales bacterium
TCGACCGTACCGAGCAGCCGGGTCAGCGTAGCTTGGCCCTTGGCGTCGGTGCTGGCGCTGACGTGGCCAGCGCTGAGGCGGGCATCGTCGATTGGATCGCCGCGTCCGGCCGCACGGACGAGCACCTCCGCGACCCAGCCGCTGTCGAGCACGATCTCGTCGATCCCCGCGAGCTGCTCGTCGATCTTCGCGGTCCGATCGGCTGGCACGTAGGCGCCGTGCTCGAAGTGGATCTCCGCCATCCCCGGGGTCAGCTCGTCGAGCTCGTAGACGCCCCGTGCGTCGGTCCAGGTCACGACCGAGGGCGAGAGGCCATCGAGCGGACGCAGCTCGACCTCGACGTCCGCGATCGGCTGACCGTTGCCGTCGACGACCCGGCCCTCGTAGCGACCGCGCGCCGGCTCGAGCACGATCTCGACGTCGATCGGGCGATCGTCGAGCTCGACGTCGATGACGCGAGGGATCAGCCCGGGCCCGCGCAGCACGATCTGCTGGTGGCCGCGGCGAAAGCCTGCATCGAACACGCCGCGGTCGTCGGTCATCAAGACCAAGCCGTCGCCGAGGTCGACCTGCACGCCCGAGATCGGCTGCCGGTTGCTGGTTCGGACCACGCCGGTCAGCGGCACGCCCTCGCGCAGGCGCAGGCGCACGCCGACTCGAACCTCGCCCGACTTCAGCTGCATCCGCTCGACCGCCGAGGCGGCGTGCTCGCCATCGATCGCCCACACCGCGTGCGAGCCAGGCAGCAGACCATCGAGCACGAAGTTGCCGTCGCTGTCCGCCAAGATCGTGCCGATGCCCTGCTCATCGTTCTCGACTCCGAAGAGTGGGATGTCGGGCACCTTGCCCTCGGTCACGCCGAGGCTGCCCGAGCCCGCGCCCGCGAGCGCACGGTCGGCCTCGAGCGCGCTCGCGAACAGCCGCGCCCGCGACTCGCCCTCGCCGAGCGAGAACTCGACCTCGCTGTCGAGTAGCACCTCGGCGCCGGGCACTGGCCGATCGTGCTCGTCGACGACCACGCCCTCGATCCGCGCCGGCCGGATCAGCACGAGCGTCGGCGGCTCGCCAGTGAACCCTTTGTCGTCGACCTCGAGCTCGACCGGCGGAGCAGGCAGGTAGCCGTCCGCGTCGGCCCGCACGAAGTAAGGCCCAGGCACGACCGGCCCGACTCGAGCGCGGCCCTCGGTGTCCGTCTCGGCGATCTTCTGCAGCATGCCCAGCTCGCCGTAGCCGAGGATCACCCGCGCCTTGGGGATCGGGTTGCCCTCCGGATCGACCACGCGCACGGGCACGCGATGCGCCTCGATCAGCGCCAGCGACACCCGGAGATCGGGGGTCACGTTCTCGAGCGGGACCGAGGCCCACTCCTTGTCGCCCGGCTGCTCGGCGAGCACCTGAACCTCGACCCCATAGATGCCGTCGGCGAGGTCCTCGAACACGAACCTGCCGTCTGCGGCCAAGGGCCGCTCGAGCGCGGGCCAGACCGACGACCCCTCGAGTCGGACCTTGGCCTTGGCGATCAGGCTGGCGTCGGCGATCACCTCGCCCTCGAGATCGATCAGCGCGTCGAGGATCAGCAGCACGTCCTCTTCGGGCGACACGGCCTCGACGACCGAGAGCGCGAACCCCTCCTTGATCGCGCGAAGGCTGACTGGTCCGTAGGGCAGCGTCGAAAGCTCGAAGCGCCCCTGCGCGTCGCTCTCCGTCCGCCATGGCTCGGTCTCACCGAGGTCCGGACGCGGCATCGCCTGCACGTGCACGCCCGAGAGCGGCTGCCCTCGCCCATCGACCGTCTGTCCTGCCACCCGAAACCCGAGCCCGAGCGCGACCGTCGGAACATCGATCACGCGAGTTGCCTCGGTCAGTCCCTCGGGCACCTCTACATCGATCAACCCGCGGAGGTGACCCGGGATCAACAGCTCGACCGAGACTGTTCCGACCACGCCCGGCTCGAGCTCGAGCTCGTAGGCACCCTTGGCATCGCAACCAACCGACGCCGCGACCCTGCGGCCTTTTTGCCAGGCCCGGACCTCGCAAGTGCCCGGCTCGGGAGGCTCGAGCACGACGGGCGGCAGCTCGTCCTCGGGTCCTTCGGACGCTGATCCTGATCCTGTGGGCGTCGCATCGTCCTCGTTGCCGGTCTCGCCCTCCCCAGTCTCGCTCTCACCGGTCTCGATCTCGCTCGCTCCGGTCTCGGTCTCGCTCGCTCCGGTCTTGCTCGGCTTCTCGATCGGCAGCTCGCGCAACACGACGCCGCGCAGCTGCACGATCGGCCCAGACTCTCGTTGCGACGAATCGCCGCTGCTGGCATCGACCTCAGTGCCGGAATCATCACCCTCGGGGCCAATGGGTTCACTTGGGGTGAACCACCACGTCAGTCCAGTGGCGAACAGCGTCAGGACCAGCACGAGCCATGGCAGCCAGCTCGAGACCCTTCGACGATCGCCTGGCAAGGGCGACGATCCGTCCTCCTCTTGCGGATCCCGGGGGCGCTCGTCTGGGCTCGGCGCTTGGGGCTCATCAGCCACTGGCCCAGGCTACCAATCCGCTCGGCAACCGCCACCCGTGCGATTCTGACCAAAGTCATTCCGTGCAGCTGATTGTTGACGGTTCGTGCTCGCGTGCTCTGCACGATCGGGTCGTTCGACCAGGGCTCCGATCGCTGGATCTTGACCGTAGGGCCACGAAATCGCGCCTCGGACCAAACTACCGGCCCACGCGCCGGACTCCCAATCGAAACCTCGCACTCGGGACTTTTTGTTGGTTAGACCTCGAGGTCGATGTGGTATGTAGGTGATGCTGTGGCTGGCCACCTGCGCACCATCGACGACCGGATCGAGCACCTCGCGCTGCTCGCCGGCGATCGGGACCGCGAGGTCGACAGCCCTCCCCCCGAAGCATCGGCGAACGACGGCGGCACGATGGTGATCGACGACCGCTATCAACTGCTCGGATGCATCGGGCGCGGAGCGACGGGCTCCGTCTATCGAGCCCACGACCGCACGCTCGATCGCCACGTAGCGATCAAGATCCTCGAGCCAGGCCAAGGGCTAGTCGCCGAGCGCGAGGCGCAAGTGCTGGCCAGGATCCGCCACCGCAACGTCGTCACGATCCACGACTTCGGCCGCGGCTCTGGCTATCGCTACCTCGTGCTCGAGCTGCTCGAGGGCCGAGACTTCCGTCGCTGGCTCAAGAGCAAGCCGACCCCCGAAGACATCCTCGCCCGCTTCATCGAGGCCGGCCGCGGGCTCGCGGCTGCCCATGCGGCGGGCCTCGTGCACCGCGACTTCAAGCCCAGCAACCTCATCCTCACCAACGAGCCGACCCTCCCCCACGAGCCCGCGCCGAAGGGCCAGAGCGGTCGCGTGGTCGTGATCGACTTCGGTCTCGCTCGCACCCGCGAGAGCCTCGCTGACATCGAGAGCACGACCGGCTTCACCGAAGGCACGCTCGCCTATATGGCGCCGGAGCGCTTCATTCAGGCCGAGGGCGACGAGCGGAGCGATCAGTTCGCGTTCTGTGTCGCCTTGTGGGAGGC
>CBFGLP010000026.1:0-4561 GCA_965649595.1 uncultured Myxococcales bacterium
GCGTCCGAGCGACGTCGCCGAGCCTCGCTCGCAGCCGCCGAGCGAGCTCGTCGAGACCAGCCCGTCGTCTGACCCGGTCCGAGCGGCCCCGACCACAGCGAAGTCGCCCACCGAGCCACCCGCGTGGGCGCTGCTCGGCGAGGTCGATCACTGGTTGCCCGGGCCCGCCGCTCGCAAGCACCGCTTCGATCCCGCCCGCGCGAGCCTCGATCGTCAGTGCCAGAGCTGCCACCTCGACGTGGCCCACGAGTGGGCCGGCTCGCAGCACGCCACATCGTTCTCGAGCCGAGCGTTCCAGCGCGCGTTCACGGCCGAGCCCCTGCCCTTCTGCCAGAGCTGCCACGCGCCCGAGACCTCGCCGAAGGATCCCGTGCCCGAAGCCGCCGCAGCGATGGGGGTCGCTTGCGTCACCTGCCACGTCGAGCCCGGCAGCGAGGTCGTCTGGGCCGCGGGAGAGCCGGGCGCGAACGACAAGGCTCCGCACCCACTCGCACGCTCGGTCGCGTTCGCCGGCCCGCAGGCGTGCGGTGGCTGTCACGAGTTCGGCTTCCCCGATCAGTCGCTGCGCTCGCGGCCCCTCGCGATGCAGTCGACCCTGACCGAGCACGAGACCTCCCAAGCCAGCATGCGCAGCTGCGCCGACTGCCACATGCCCACCCTCGCCGACGACGCGGGCGGCCATCGCAGCCACGCGTTCCCGGGCGCCTACGACAAAGACATGCTCGCGCGCTCGCTGGAGATCGAGGTCGAGCGGATCGATGCCGCTCAGGTAAGGCTCCGTCTGCGGCCCGGCGATGTCGGCCACGCAGTGCCGACTGGCGATCTGCTGCGCCGGCTCGACGTCGCGCTGATAGAGGTCGACGAGCGAGGGAGCGATCGCGTGCTCGATCGCCGCTGGCTCGGCCGCGAGTTTGCGACGCGGGCCCAGGACAACGGCCTCATGCTGCGCGACCAGGTGTCCGACACGCGCGTCGGCATCGGTGAGTCGAGCGAGCGCGAGGTTATCCTGCGGGTGCCGACCCACGCCCGCACGCGAGCACTGCAATGGCGGATCACACATCAACGGGTAGCCCATGCGGGCAGCGATCCTCGCAGCGCGGCGATCGAGGGTCAGCTAGAGCTCGCACGCGGGAGCGTCGGTACATGGACAGAGTCGAACTAATGGCCTCCACGAGGCGCAACGTCGCCCTGCTGTCTCTCGCGCTCGCGCTCGTTGCTTGCCAGCCGACCGAGCCCACGAGCCTCGATCCCCCACCTGCGCCCGCGAGCGACACCAAGCCCTCCGCACACACGCCATCGCTCTCGACCGCTGTGCCCGAACCAGCGCCTCCGCCCAGGGTCATCGACGACCCGAGCGCCTCGGGCCCCGAGCTGCTGCACCTGGTCGCGCATCGCGAAGGCCCGATGACGCTGATCGAAGCGCTCGACAAGCCCTACTTGCTGCTCGAGGGCGAGCCAGTCCCGATCGATCCGCAGCGCGGTCCAATCCGCGATCCCTCGCTCGGTGCCGGCCTCTATCTCGCCCATCGACTCGGAAAGTACGATCCCCAGCTGCGCTTTGGCCTCGAGGGCGTGCTCGCGGGCGACCTCGCAGACCAAGCGTGGCTCGCTCACGAGCTGTTCGAAGATCGAGCCAGCACCGTCCCGATGTCGTACGCCCGAGACGACGGCCGCTGGTCGGGGCTAGACGCTCCGGGCGATCCGCTCATCACCTACTTCATCGCGCTGGTCGGCTGGTCCGACACGGTCGTCGCGCTGCGTGCCTATCAGCCGCGCTCGAGCGTGTATTGGAGCCCCGTTGACGACGACGATCCGGACGCGAGGCGCGAGCGCGAGCGCGAGCGCGAGCTCGCCCAGCAAGCGCTCGAGAAGGTCGAGTCGGGCTTCGTCCGCTTGCGCGGGAGCGGCTCGTTCGTCGAGCCGAAGCTGCCACGCGACGTCGGCTTGGACGACGTCGTGCCGCTGTCCGCCGTGGCGACTCCCGACGGCACGATCTACGCGGTGATCCGGCTCTACCCCGACGAGGAACCCGAAGATGAATTCGATCTCCACGAGTCCGATCGTCAGGGCCTGCTCGTCTGGTCACCGGGCAAGGCCAAGCCCAAGCGCGTCGAGCTGCCGGGCTTCGACGAGCGCCACCACGGCTACGGGCTCGACCTACACCTGTCCGGCGACTACGTCCTCGCCGACGTGCATGCCGACGAGGGCATGCCCTACCTCGCGCTCGGTCGCGGCACGACCTGGGAGCAGGTACCGATCGAGCTCCCGCCAGGAGAGACGAGCCGCCAGGCCATCGTCTCGGCCGCACGCAGCTCGAGCGGCGAGCTGTGGGTCGTGCTCGCCCCCGGCAGCTCGTCCGGCGTCACCTTGACCCACGCCCTCTGGCACAAGCCGCCACAGGGCAAGTGGGCGCGCGTGCACGTCCCCGCGCTCGAGTTCTCGCCCGCCTACGCGACGCCGCGCTGGGCGTTCGAGTGGGAGCGCCGCGAGTGGCAGCAGATCCCCCGCGCTCTCCCCGAGCGCCCACCCGAGCCCATGAAGGTGATCTGGGCGGGCGGAGCCATCTGGGTCACCGCCGAGCTGGGCATGGTGTTCGGCGGTGACCCAACTTACGAGCTCGATATCGTCCGCACGGCCTTGTTCTCGACCCAGGCGATCGCCACGGGCCCGGTCGAGCTCGCGCCGATCGATCGAGTCGTGCTCGACCAAGATGCGCAACGCAGCGATCTCGCGCGACTCCAAGCAGGCGAGCACGGCTGCCGCTCGTTCGTGCTGACCCTCGGCGATGAACAGCAGGTCGAGCGGGTCGAGCGGGTCGAGCGGGTCGCCTCGTTTAGCGACGACGTGCTCGCCGAGCTGCGCGCCGGTCGACCGGCCGACGATGGCGGAGCGCTCGGGTTGATGTACGTCGGCGAGCTCGGCAACGAGCGCGAGCTGGTCGTCGCCGCAACCGCGATGGACTCCGTCGCGGCCGAGCGCCTGCGCGCCCGCGTGGAAGCGCTAATCGGTGGGTCAGTCGGAGCCGACTGTCGGATCCCCGCTATGGTCCGGCCGATCGCCAACCTCGCACCGACGCCCTGATCGCCACGCCTGCCAACAACCAGCCAGAGCCACCGACGATGAGCCGAACCACCGACCTGACCGCCCAAGCCGAGCGCTTCGGCGCACGCAACTACCACCCGCTCGACGTCGTGCTCACCCGCGGCGAGGGAGCGTTCGTGTGGGACGTCGATGGCCGGCGCTACGTCGACATGCTCAGCGCCTACTCGGCCGTCGGCCAGGGTCACTGTCACCCACGCATCGTCGCCGCGCTGGTCGAACAAGCCAGCAAGCTGACGCTCTCGTCGCGGGCGTTTCACAACGACCGCATGGGCGAGATGCTCGAGCGGATCGCCACGCTGTCCGGCTACGAAAAGGTGCTGCCGATGAACAGCGGCGCCGAGGCGGTCGAGACCGCGATCAAGGCGATGCGCCGAGCGGGCCACGAGCGGCGCTCGTTACCCGAGGGCAGCGCCGAGATCATCGTCGCGAGCGGCAATTTTCATGGTCGGACCACCACGATCATCAGCTTCTCCGACGAGCCCGAGTACAAGCGCGGGTTCGGGCCGCTTACCCCCGGATTCGTGATGGTGCCCTTCGGCGACGCCGAAGCGCTGGCTGCCGCCATTGGTCCCCGTACGGTCGGCGTGCTGCTCGAGCCGATCCAAGGTGAAGCCGGCGTGATCATCCCGCCTCCCGGCTACCTCCGGGCCGTGCGAGAGGCCTGCACCGACGCGGGAGTGCTGCTGTGCTTCGACGAGATCCAGACCGGCCTCGGCCGCACGGGAAAAATGTTCGCCTGGCAGCACGAGGACGCTCGCCCGGACCTGATGGTGCTCGGCAAGGCGCTGTCCGGCGGCGTCTATCCGGTCTCGTGCCTGTGCGCCGACGATCACGTGATGCGGGTGTTCGTGCCCGGCTCGCACGGCTCGACCTACGGCGGCAACCCCCTGGCTGCGGCGGTGTGCGTCGCGGCGCTCGAGGTGCTGATCGACGAAGACCTCGTCGCTCGTTCGGCAGCGTTGGGCGCCCACGCGCTCGAGCGGCTGCAAAGCGAGCTGCGCTCGGGCGAGATTGCCGAGGTCCGCGGGCGCGGGTTGATGCTCGCGGTCGAGTACGAAGAGCGGGTCGCACGAAAGGTCGCCGAGGGGCTCGCTAGGGTTGGGGTGCTCGCCAAAGAGACGCATGGGAGGACCCTTCGCTTGATGCCGCCCTTGGTGATTGGCGAGGCGGATCTCGACGCGGCGCTCGACGTGGCGATCCCGGTGCTCGATCGGCGGGCTTGATTCGCTGGTCTCTCATCGCGGGCTCGAGCCGGTGGGTGGCTGTCGTGCTCGTGTCCGATAATGTGCTGTTCGATTACGACGTGGGGGCGCCGGCTCGGACCAATCTAATGATCAGATGCACAATGAATAATCGTTAGGTACGCGTTCGCACCGGTGATTACTGCGAGATCCTGGATTGGGAGACTTCGATCGCAGAGCGTGGCAATGCACGGGGGAAGCCTTTCCGATCATGGAGA
>CBFGLP010000027.1:0-9457 GCA_965649595.1 uncultured Myxococcales bacterium
GCCTCGCGTACGCCCACGGCCTCCACCACGACGGCAGCCAAGCGACGATCGTGCACCGCGACGTGTCGCCGCAGAACGTGCTCTGCTCGGTCTCTGGCGAGGTCAAGCTGGCCGACTTCGGCGTCGCCCGGCTCGCGCGCGAAGAGACCTCGGGGCTGCACGTCAAGGGCAAGCTCCGCTACATGGCGCCCGAGCAGCTGCGTGGGCGCTCGCGCGAGCCGACCGTCGATCTCTACGCGGTCGGGGCGATGCTCCACGAGCTGCTCGCGGGCGAGAAGTTTCGCAACACCCGGGACGAGTCCGAGCTCTACTCGCTGGCGCTCTCGGGCGAGTACCCGCCGCTGCGTCCGAGCGTGCCACCCGAGCTCGTGCACGTGTGCCAGCGCTTGCTCGAGCCCGATCCAGCCCTGCGGATCCAGACCGCCGACGAGGCGCTCGAGCTGCTCTACCGCTGGCCGGGCTATCGCAACTCGACGATCGATCTGGGCAAGCTGGTTCGCGAGCACTCGGGCGTCGCTGGCCCGCGCTCGGGCATCGTGCACTTTCCTGCCAGCCCGCCGAGCTCCAACCCGGCGAGCAGCGGCACGCTAGCGAGCGCGGCGACGGGGCCCGCCCTCGCGAGCCAGATCAACTCGGTCGAGCAGACCGCCGTCGTCGGCGACCCGACCGTCCAGACCGGGGCACCGACCGAGATCGTGCCGATGCTGGGGAGCGGGCCGCTCTCCGGACCGCTGTCTGGAGCGCTCGCTGGACCGGCCTCCGAGTCGGCCGCGACCGCCCAGACCCGGACCTGGGCTGGCAGCGGCAGCTCGCCAGAGATCGAGCCCACGCGAGTCGAGTCGCCGCCGCCCCTGTCGCCCAGCAACCGCGTCGGGGTGCTCTTGCTCGGGCTCGCCGCGGTGATCGCCGTCGGCTTCGGTGTGTTCGGGCTCGGGGTCGGCCTCGGCTGGTGGGGACCGAGCCGCGGCATGGATCCGCAGGCGAGTCAGCCGGCCAACTCGAGCCCGCGAGAGCAGGCAGATCCGCCCATCGACGCGGCCGCGTCCCCGAGCAGCCCGCCAGAGGCCGAGAAGCCGACCGAGCCCGTCGAAGCAAAGACGCAGGCGAGCGAGTCGGTTTCCACGCCGGAGCAGGCGGTGCCGGAGGTAGGGCCAGATCAGGTAGGGGAGGGCGAGCTGCCGACTGACCCCTCGACGTCGACCACTGGCGAGCCGAATGGTGGCGAGATCGAGGCTGGCGCGAGCGAGAGTGGGAAACCCAAGCCGAGCTCGACGCGGCCCCGCAGCGACGCCGACAAGACCCCCGCGAGCGTCGAGCTCGTCGCGCACCAGTTCTTGTTCGTCTACGTGAAGATCGGCAGCCAAGAGCGAGCCCTCGAGCCGATCGCCAAGCTCGAGCTCAAGCCCGGCCGCCACCGCGTGCAGCTGCGGGAGAGCCCCGACGACGCATGGAAGGACGCGGGGACGATCAAGCTCGAGGCGGGCAAGCGCTACAAGGTCCGGATGATCAAGCCGGCCGGTGTGAAGCTCGAAGAGCTGTGACTCGAGCCGACACCCGACCGGAGCTGGCAGCCATGGCCGACTGCTAGCCCGATCATCTTGGGTGTCACTCGGGCTACGAGCGGGATCCATTCGATCGATCGCGTCGGCATGGGTCCGTCAGCCGGCTGCGGCTCGAAGGCCGCACGATCGAGCTGGTCGAAGGACCAGTGCGGCTGACGCGAAGCATGAGTGCCGATCGCAGAAAGCCATCGCAGAAAGCCATGTTGCGCTGAGCGCATTGGGCCAAAGATCAGTTCTTCGTACGGAAGACCATTCTCGGGAGCGTTGCCATGGGGGTGTTCCATTACAGAACGCCGTTACCGTGGCCAATGCGGCGTCCCATTACGATCAAACATCTTTATTTTCATAATCTAGAATACATAAATATTGGCAATCAATCGCTGGCCCAATCTGCACTGAACATGCGATTCTGAATGCATACACCGCAGTCGAGTGATCGATTGGATCGATCACTTGTGGATGACTGTGGATGGCTGTGGAGCGCTGATGGAGTGCTCTGTCTAGCCGTTCAGGTGTGGATGGAAGTTGTGGAGAAGTGCCGAATTCAGGCTCGTAGAGGCTGGATCGCGGCTGCGTGACGTCGAGAGCGATCCACTCGTGCTGCGCTCTCGTTCAGCGCTCTTCATCCGATCGGTTCGATCGAGACGAAGAAATTTGTCTAGCTCGACGAAAAATGCTTTTGTCCCTCTACTGAGTGGATTACACTCGCACGCGTTCGACTGAATGGATCTCGGGCTGACACTCGACCCGCGCACCGGCGCTCGAGGCATCCCGCTCCTGTAGATCGCTCGACGCTCGGCTTCTCTCCCGCTCTCACTCGTCCCCTCCTTCGCGCGATCCGCCATGACCGTCGCCCTCACCGAAGCCCAGATTCGCGAGATCGAGGCCCAAAGCGGCGACGGGCTCACTTCGCAGGAGCTCGTCCGGGTGTTCGCGGATCGCCAGATCAACTTCAGCGAGGCGAACCTGCGCCGCTACGTGCAGCTCGGCCTGGTCCCGCGCTCGCGCCGTATCGGCCAGAAGGGCAAGCACCAGGGCTCGCACGGCGTGTACCCGGTCCGTGCCGTCCGCCGGATCAACTTGATCAAGAAGTTGATGGCCGAGCGCTACACGCTCGAGGAGATCCAAGCCCGCTTCCTGACCTTCAAGGACGACATCGAGACCCTCGACGAGGCCACGAGCAAGCTGCTCGAGAGCTTCGAGGCGAGGGTCCACGACCAGCCCGCGGGCCCTCGCCGCGAGCGTCTGCTCGACGAGCTCGTGGCGGTCAAAGACGCCGCCGCGGCTCTGCTCGAGGCCGTGCAGCGGCTCGAGAAGCTGCTGATCCCGTCCGGGACGGCCGTGCGACCCCGCGGAGGTGGGGTCGCCGATCCGACCGAGCTGCTCTGACCTCCGCTTCGCGCCGCTGAACAAACGGATCGCGTGCCCGTGCGCGCGAGACCGTCGGGTCCCTTCGTCCCTTCGCGCGGCGCATCCCTACGACTTCCTTTCCACCGACCGCTCCTCTTCCAGGTCCCGCGAGGCTCATCCGACCCTCCGCCACCTCGCGGGACCAACTTCCTCCTCGCTCCCGACCGACCACGAGAACCCGCCATGCTCGAGACGCAGACTGAAACGACCTTCGACGCTCTTCCTCCCGCCGCGCTCAGCGAGCTTGGCGAAGGCTTGGCCGCCAACAACCCGCCGCCGCTCAAGCGCCGCAGCCGGGCCAAGACGATCGCGATGAAGCGGCTGACCAAGGAAGAGCTGCGGATCGGTGCGCTGCTCTATCCGGAGCGCAGCTACTGGCGGCCGCAGGCGCGGGGCGAGTGCGCCAACGTGGCGCGGCCCTGCCCCTACGTCAGCTGCAAGTACCACCTCTACATCGACGTCAACCCGCGGACCGGCAGCATCAAGGTCAACTTCCCGGAGCGCGAGGTGTGGGAGCTCGAGCACTCGTGCGCGCTCGATGTCGCCGAGCAAGGCGGCATCACGCTCGAGGAGGTCGGCGAGATCCTCAACCTGACCCGCGAGCGCATCCGGCAGGTCGAGGTGCGCGGCCTGATGAAGCTCAAGGACGCTGGCGGCGACGAGCTGATGTCCTACCTGATGCGGACCTGAGCGATCGCGTCTGCTCGCCCACACGGGCACCGGGTTTCGAGTGAATCGGCCGCGCTCTGCATGCGCGGCCGTTGGCTTTTGTGCAGTGCGCAAATAGCCGTGCGTCAGCTCCAGGGGCGCCGCGAGGGGCTAGCGGCCAGCGTCGAGCGCGAGACCTGGTGTCTCCCCCGGCGCTCGTGGTAGCGGGCCGCCGTGACGAGCCAAGCGACCCCCCTGCGTCGAGCCCTGGTCAGCGTCAGCGACAAAGCCAAGCTGGACGTCCTGGCCGAAGTCCTGATCGCCCACAAGGTCGAGGTGCTCTCGACCGGTGGCACCTACAAGGCGCTCGAGCAGCTCGGCGTCGCGGTCGTCAAGGTCAGCGAGTTCACCGGCGCGCCCGAGATCCTCGACGGTCGGGTCAAGACCCTGCACCCCAAGATCCACGGCGGCATCTTGGCCCTGCCCACGCCCGAGCACGAGCGTGAGCTCGAGCTGCACAACATCCCGCCGATCGACCTCGTGGTCGTCAACCTCTATCCCTTCCGCGAGACGATCCGGCGCGAGGGGACCAGCTTCGCCGACGCGATCGAGAACATCGACGTCGGCGGGCCCACGATGGTGCGAGCGGCCGCGAAGAACTGGAACCGCGTGGCGGTGATCGTCGAGCCCGACGACTACGAGCGCCTCGCCGCGGTCCTGGGTGAGCACCAAGGTCAGCTGCCCGAGGGCTTCCGTCGGGCGATGGCTCGCAAGGCCTTCCAGCACACGGCCGCCTACGACGCCGCGATCGCCAACTACCTGGCTCGCTTCGACGACGAGGGCACGCCGGTTGAGCCCAGCGCGATCGCGTCGCGCCTGTTCGTCAGCGGCGAGTCGGTCGCCGAGCTTCGCTACGGCGAGAACCCGCACCAGTCGGCGCAGTTCTTCCGCACCGACTACGCCGCCGACGAGCCGGTTGGGCTCGATCGCGCGGTGTTCCACCAGGGCAAGGAGCTCAGCTACAACAACCTGCTCGACGCCGACGCGGCGCTCGGGCTGGTCCGCGATCTCGCGGCCGCGCTGCCGACCGGCGGCCGAGCGGCGGCGGTGATCAAGCACCTCTCGCCCTGCGGCGCGGCGATCGGCGACGCCAGCCTGAGCCTGGCAGAGGTCTACCGGCGGGCTCGCGACGCCGATGCCGAGAGCGCGTTCGGAGGCATCGTCGCGCTCAGCGACGTCGTCGACGAGGCGACCGCGAACCTGCTGGTCGAGACCTTCTTGGAGGTCGTGGTCGCGCCGGGCTACTCGGCCGCAGCGTTGGCCCTGCTGAGCAAGAAGCCGCGCGTGCGCGTGCTCGAGATCCCGGCGATGTTCGAGCGCGGCAGCACCGTCGCGCCCTTGCGTCTGCGCTCGGTCGCGGGCGGCCTGCTGGTCCAGCGCGAGGACACGATCAGCGTGACGGCCCAGGCCGCCAAGCAGGTCAGCCAGCGAGCGCCCAGCGACGCCGAGCGGATCAGCCTCGAGCTCGCCCAGCGGGTCGGCAAGCACGTGCGGAGCAACGCGATCGTGCTGGTCCGCGACGGCGTCACCGTGGGGATCGGTGGCGGTCAGACCTCGCGGGTCGAGGCCGTGCGCCAGGCGATCAGCCGCGCCGGTGAGCGAGCGCAGGGGGCAGTGCTGGCCTCGGACGCGTTCTTTCCGTTCCGCGACTCGATCGACTCGGCGGCCGCCGCCGGGGTTCGGGCGATCATCCAGCCGGGTGGGTCGATCAAGGACGAGGAGGTGATCGCCGCCGCGGATGAGCACGGCCTCGCGATGCTCTTCACGGGCGAACGCCACTTCCGGCACTGAGATTCGCGCAACATCAGCCGCCTCTGGAGACGCGTTCATGACCACGATCTTGATCATCGGTAGCGGCGGTCGCGAGCACGCGCTCGCGTGGCGGTGCAAGCACGAGGGCCACCGGGTGATCGTCGCTCCTGGCAGCCAGGGCATCGCCGCCACGCTGGCCGGACACGGGGTGGCAGGGCAGGGGAGCTGCGTCGGCGTGGCCGAGGACGATCACGCCGGCTTGATCGAGCTGGCTCGTCGCGAGGGCGTCGAGCTGGCGATCGTCGGCCCCGAGGCGCCGCTGGTCGCCGGGTTGGCCGATCGTCTGCGCGAGGCCGGCATCGCAACCGTGGGACCAGGCGCCGCGGGGGCCGAGCTCGAGGGCAGCAAGGCCGCCGCCAAGGCGTTCATGCAGCGGCACCAGATCCCGACCGCACGACACGTGACCGTGCAGTCGCTCGACGCTGGCCTCGCCGCGTTGCGAAGCTTCGAGGTCCCGCCGGTGATCAAGGCCAGCGGGCTCGCGGCCGGCAAGGGCGTGACCGTGGCCGAGAGCTTCTTCGAGGCCGAGGACGCGCTGCGAGCCTGCCTCCAGGGCGGGCGCTTCGGCGCGGCCGGGCGCGAGGTCGTGCTCGAGGAGCGGCTGATCGGCCAAGAGGCGAGCTTCTTCGTGCTGACCGATGGCACCCGGGCGGCGACCTTCGTCGCGTGCCAGGACCACAAGCGGATCGGCGACGGCGACACCGGGCCCAACACCGGCGGCATGGGTGCCTACGCGCCCGCGCCGATCGTCGACGAGGCCGTGCACGGGCGGGTGATGAGCACGATCGTCGAGCCGACGCTCGCGGGTCTGCGCGCGGAGGGGCGGCCCTTCATCGGCGTGCTCTTCGTCGGCTTGATGATCGATCCGCAGGGGCGGCCCGCGGTGATCGAGTACAACGTCCGCTTCGGTGACCCCGAGGTGCAGCCGCTGATGCTCGGGCTCGAGGTCGAGCTGGTCCCGCGCCTGCTCGCGGCCGCGCGTGGGGAGCTGGTCGACGAGCGCTTGCCGGGCAGCCCTGCGGCGACGATCGTGCTGGCCTCGGCTGGCTACCCCGAGCGATCGACCTCGGGCGTCGAGATCCGCGGGCTGGCGGAGGCCATGTGTCGGATCGAGGGCGATCCGGATCTCGCGATCTTCCACGCGGGTACTTCGCGCGACGATGCCGGCCGCTGGCTGACCAAAGGCGGCCGCGTGCTCGGGGTCTGTGCGAAAGGATCGGACCTGCGCGCAGCTGTCTCGCGGGCGTATGCGCTCGTGCACACGCTCGAAATCGAGGGCGGGCAGTGGCGACGGGACATCGCCGCCCGAGCGCTCGGCGAGGCGCTCGGCTAATCCGGACGGTCTGAGAAGACAGCCGCAGGCGAATCCCATGGACTCGCGTGGGCCCGCCGCGGTATAGGGCTGCCGCTATGGCCAGGATCCGCCCCTTTCCGGGTCTTCGCTACGACCTGCCGTCCGCCGGTGACCCGGCCGATCTGCTCGCGCCGCCCTACGACGTGATCGACGAGCACCAGCGCAGCGAGCTGGCTGCACGATCGCCGCACAACTGCGTGCACGTGATCCTGCCGCAGCAGCCCGAGGGGTCGAGCGATCCGCTAGCGAAGTACGAGGTCGGTGCGCAGGCGTTCCGCAAGCTGGTCGCCGAGGCGCTGGTCCGCGATCGCGAGCCGAGCTTCTACATCTACCACCAGACCTTCGCGTCCGAAGGCAAGACCTACACTCGCAAGGGCTTCGTCGGCCTGATCGAGCTGACCCGTTTTGGCCAGGGCCCCGTGCTCCCGCACGAGCGCACGCTCTCGGGCCCCAAGCAGGATCGCCTCGAGCTGATGCGCGCCTGCGATGCCCACCTCGAGCTGGTGTTCGGGATGTTCTCGGATCCCGAGCGTGGTTGGGAGCGAGCCGTCGAGCCTGCGGTCGGCGCTCCGGTGCTCGAGACCGACTGGGACGACGTCCGCCACGTGCTGTGGCGGGTCAGCGATCCGCAGGCCTGCGCGGCGCTCGAGCAGGTGCTCGCCGATCGCAACATCTACATCGCCGACGGTCACCACCGCTACGAGACGATGTGCACCTTCCGCGACGAGCTCGAGGCTGCCGGGCGAGGCGAGCCGGCCAAGTGGGGGATGATCTACCTGTCCAACCTCGACGACCCGGGCCTCGTCGTGTTGCCGACCCACCGGCTGGTCCATGATCTCGCGGGGCTCGATCTCGACGGCGTGCTCGCGGGTCTCGAGCGCTCGTTCGTGATCTCGCGCGAGCGCTTGCCCAGCGACGCTGCCACGCTGCGGGCCCGCTTACAGGCCGCGGGGGCAGAGCGGGCGGCGTTCGGCTTCGCGGTCCCGTCGAGCGGCGAGCTGGTCGTGCTGACCTTGCGAGCCGACTTCGATCCGATCGCCGCGGGCCTCGGCGAGCTGCCGGCCGCGCTTCAGCGGCTCGACGTCGCGCTGCTGCACGAGCTCGTGCTCGAGCGGGCGCTCGGCATCACCAAGGAAGCCCAGGCGGCCAAGACCAACCTCCGCTACTACAAGTCGACCGACAAGGCGCTGGCGGTCGCGCAGGGCCGCTTCGGCCTCGGTGAAGAGGACGACTCCGACACGCAGCTGGTCTGCTTCATGAACGCGACGCCGGTCAGCGACGTGGTCGCGGTCTGCGACAGCGGCCAGGTCATGCCGCAGAAGAGCACCTTCTTCTATCCAAAGATTCCCACCGGCCTGGTGTTCCGCGAGCTCGCGGGCGAGGGGTAATGGCTTCGTCTGCCCGCGGCCGAAGGGCTCCCGAGCGCCCGACCTCCGCGGGCCGCAGCAAGGCAACCTCCGCCCGCTCGAGCAAGCGCTCGCGCGCTGCCAAGACCTCCGAGCAGACGCCAGAGCAACCCGCTGCAGACGAGCCCGCCCCGCCAACCCAGCGGCCGGTGCTCGACGAGGGCGTGTTCAACCCGCTCCCGATCGGCGCTAGGGATCTCCTGCCCGCGACCACGCGACGGCGGCGGGCGGTCACCGAGCGGCTGCTCGACTGCTTCGAGCGATGGGGCTACCGCGAGGTCATGCCCCCGCTGATCGAGTACTTCGAGGTGCTCGGACGCGGGCTCGGGCAAGACGAGCGAGAGCGCTGCGTTCGCTTCATCGAGGCCGGGACCGGCGAGCTCGTCGGGCTGCGCTCCGACGTGACCCCGCAGATCGCTCGCATGGTCGCGCAGCGGGTCGGCGGCACCGTCGAGCCCAACGACGAGCTGCGGCTCTGCTATGCGGCCACGCTCGTGCGCCTGCCCAGCGGTCGCCACGATCACGCGGAGCTCCACCAGATCGGGGTCGAGTATGTCGGCCACACCGAGCCGATCGCCGACGCCGAGCTGATCGGCCTGTGCGACGAGGCGCTGTCTGGGCTGGGCTCGACCGGTCATCGCTTCGATCTCTCGCATACGGCGATCGTCCGCGACGCGCTGGCTTCGCTCGCGCTCGCGCCCGCCATCGAGGCGCGGCTGCGCGAGCGCTTGGCTCGAAAAGATCGCGAGGGCCTGCTCCAAGTGCTCGAGCGGGCCGAGGTGCCCGACAAGGCTCGACAGTCGTTCGCGTCGCTCTGTGATCTGCATGGCCCGCCGAGCGTGCTCGAGCGCGCGCGCGAGCGGCTGCGTGCGGTCGGGGCCAGCGACGCGGTCGATCGGCTGCGCGAGGTCGTGGCCGCGGTCGAGCGAGAGCACCCGCGAGCGCACGCGCGGCTGATCCTCGACCTCGGCGAGGTGCGCGGCTTCGACTACTACACGGGCGTGCGAGTGCGGGTGTGGGCGCCGGGCGCCAGCGGGCCGATCGCTCGCGGCGGCCGCTACGATCACTTGCTCGCTCGCTATGGCGCCGATCTCCCCGCGACCGGGCTCGCGTTGGATCTCGACGCGCTCGAGGAGGCGCTGATCGCCGCGGGCGTCGAGCTCGACGAGGAGCGCCCCTTGCCGGGTCGCTTGATAGCCTTGGCC
>CBFGLP010000028.1:0-3269 GCA_965649595.1 uncultured Myxococcales bacterium
CGGGAAGTTCCACGGCATGATCGCGAGCACCACGCCGAGCGGTCGAGCGGTGACGTAGCTGCGTCGCGCCTCGCTGCTCACGAGCTGATCGGCGAGCAGCGCGGGGCCGTGCTCGGCGAAGTGGTCACAGGTCCACGCGCACTTGTCGACCTCGGCTCGGCCTTGCGTGATCGGTTTGCCCATCTCGTCGGCCATCAGCTCGGCGAGCGGCTCCCTGTGGTCGCGCAGCGCTCGACCGAGCTCGTGCAGCAGCCCTGCGCGGCGCTCGATCGGCGTGCGGCGCCACGCCAGCGCGGCCGCATGGGCACGCGCGAGTCGAGCCTCGATTTCGTCGGCGCCGAACTCTGCGTAGTCGTGTAACGGCGCTCCAGTGGCGGGGTTGATGGTGGTGGGCATGCGGAGCTCTTCGGCGTGAACCGTAGCGGGTCTAACAGAGATCGGGAGTCGAGTGGGGATCGGTGGGCACCGGCGCAATTTGGAATGCAAGCTGACGTCCACTCGATAGGCGTTCCATTCGCCCATCGGTGCAGGACGCTACTTTCGTTGACCGACGCCACGCACGCGCACACACTCGGATGAGTTACCGAGCATGGTCATCGTCGCGGCACTCCCCTTCGCGACCGAGAGCCTGGCGATGCTGATCGCCGCGAGCCTCGGCGGCCTCGCCATTCACCTCGTGCATCGCCGACGCGATCGTGTCCGTGCACGAGCGCTCGCCGAGCAGGTCCTATGGTTGCGACATCGGATCGCCGAGCTCCCGGGTCTCGCACACCAACCGGAGTGGGCAGCGCGACGGCGGCCCGATGACTTCGATCCGCTGCTCGGCGAGCTCGCCGATGCGCTCGAGCTCGGCTGCGAGCGCCTCGCCGAAGGGCTAGGGATCAACGCGCGCGAGCGTGGCGAGCTGCAGGTCGCGCTGCGTCGCTTCGACCGCTGGGCGACGTTTGCCAAGCTGCAAGGCAGCCTCCGCCACGATCTCGCCACGCCGATCAACGTGATGCTCGGGCGCGCGACGCTGCTGCTGCGGCACCCCGCGCTCGGCGACGAGCTTCGGCCCCAGCTCGAGACCATGCTCGAGCAGGGCCAGCGCGTCACTCGATTGCTCGAGCATCCTGGCACGTGGACCAGCGCGTTGACCCCTGCATTGATCGCGTCTTCGGACGCCGAACCCGGCGTTCCAGGCTTCAGTGACGAGCTGCTCGAGCTGCTCGCCGAGCAAGCGCGCGTTCACGCGCATACACGACATCTTCACAGCCAGGCGCGGACGCCCGAGCCGGAGAGTCCGCCTGCATCCGAGCTTCGTTGGCCCGTCGGGGCCGAAGGGCTCCGGGTGCGCGTGGCGGATCGACTAGAGGCTCGCTTGGCGCCGATCACCAGTGGTCGTTTGGTCGCGCTCGGCTCGTTGCTAGTCGAGGTTGCCGTGGGTCTTGCTGACACGGCGCAAAAAGACATTGATATCAGTCTGAGCCGAATCGAATTGACTGATCCCGACGATCCGCGGGTGCGTCCGGGTAGCTTCATCACGTTGAGGGTCACCTTCCAACCTAGTGAGGCGTCAATCCCCACGCGGGAACGGATTGCCGCGCTGACGAGCGAGCCCTACGATGCTCATCTGGCCGCGCACTGCAACCCCGCCACTTTACTGGGTCTGACGCTGCTCGAGCTGGTGGCTCGCCGCTGCGCCGGGTTCATCGAAATTCATCGGACCGACGAGCGCCCCGAGATCCACATGGACGTGCACATCCCCGAAGGAACTGACGCATGAGTCCGACCTCCACGATCCTGGTCGTCGACGACGATCAGAGCCTGGCCGAGCTGATCCGAGACAGCTTGGTCATTCACGGTCACCGCGTCGAGGTTCGGACGGCGCCCGAGCCCGCGCTCGAGTTGATCTCGTTGCAACATCTCGACGTCGCGCTGGTCGACCTCAAGCTAGGCGAGGCCGACGGCCTCCAGCTTTGCCGTCGGATCGTCGAGCTGCGACCCAACCTGCCGGTCGTTGTCATGACCGGCTACGGCAGCATGGACGCCGCCGTCGGAGCGATCCGAGCCGGCGCCTACGACTTCATCCACAAGCCGATCGACCTCGACCATCTGCACCTGCTGATCGAGCGCGCGATCAGCCACGCGGCGCTGGCCAGCGAGCTCAAGCGCCTGCGCGAGGCCGCCGAGGCGCGCGAGCCCGGGCTGATGGCGATGATCGGCGAGAGCCCGGCGATGCAGAAGGTCCGCAGCCTGATCGAGCGGGTCGCCGACGCCGACGCGACCGTGCTGGTCACCGGCGAGAGCGGAACCGGCAAGGAGCTGGTCGCTCGCGCGCTGCATCGCCTCTCGCCGCGCCGCGAGGGCCCCTTCATCGCGGTCAACTGCGCCGCGATGCCGGCCAACCTGCTCGAGAGCGAGCTCTTCGGTCACGTCAAAGGAGCGTTCACCGACGCCCGGCGCGGGCGCGACGGCCTCTTGGTCGAAGCCAACGGCGGCACGCTCTTCCTCGACGAGATCGGCGAGATGCCCGGCGAGATGCAGCCCAAGCTGCTGCGCGCGCTGCAGGAGCGACGCGTGCGACCGGTCGGCGCCAACCAGGAGATCGAGTTCGACGCGCGGTTGGTCGCGGCGACCAACCGCGACCTCGAGACCGAGGTCGAGGAGGGCCGCTTTCGTGAGGACCTCTATTACCGAATCAACGTGGTCCGCATCCACGTACCGCCCCTGCGCGCGCGCGGCCGCGACATCTTGCAGCTAGCGCAGTTCTTCATCGAGAAGATCAGTCGACGCAGCGGCAAGCCGGTCCGGGGCCTCGGCAGCCAGGCGGCCGCGAAGATGCTCGACTACGACTGGCCCGGCAACGTGCGCGAGCTCGAGAACGCGATGGAGCGGGCGGTCGCGTTGGCGCGCTACGACGAGATCATGGTCGACGACCTGCCCGAGGCGATCCAGCGCTACGAGAGCAACAAGATGGTCGTCGGCGGCGATGACCCAGCCGAGCTGCTGACGCTCGATGAATTGGAGCGCCGCTACATTCGCCGAGTGCTGGCCGCTGTGAAGGGCAATAAGACCCAGGCGGCGGAGGTGCTCGGCTTGGCTCGACGGACGCTCTATCGCAAGTTGGAGAAGATGGAGAAGGAAGACCAGACTTGAACTAGCAGGGTACGGAAGAATCCAGCGCGGCCCAGAACGCGTCAATCACGGCCGAGGCCGCGAAGCCAGAACGAAGTTGTATCGGGCATACTACGAGCTTCTGGCGACACAGGCATCGGCTGTCAGGGACG
>CBFGLP010000029.1:0-8481 GCA_965649595.1 uncultured Myxococcales bacterium
GGCTCGCCAGCGTCGCCGAGTCGCCCGAGCTGTCGCCGAAGCGGCGCGCTCGCGCCGACGAGCTGCGTAATCGACTGCTCGAGCGCTTCGCCCTCGTGCTCGAGCCGCGCGAGGTCACCGTGCAGACCGAGCTCGTAGGGCAGGCGACGATGCTGGTCGAGCCGGCGATCACTGCGGTGGTCGGCAACGATCGCGATCGACTCACCCCCGCGCTAGCGTTGTGGGCCGAAGGTCGCGCTCGTCAGGGGGACGACGCGCTGCTGCTGCTCGATCCGAGCTCCGCCGACGCGGCCAGCTTCGCGCTCGCCGACCTGCAGGCAAACGACCCGCTCTTGCTCGCGTTGACCCGCGCGCACTGGCTGACTGCTGCGCAGCGGTGGACCGAGGCCGCTCGGCTGTGGGTCCGTCTCTATGGGCGCATGCCGGGGAGTCACACGCCGGGGGGCGGCCGCGCTCGCTCGCCCGTGGCCGTCGGGCTCGCGGCCGTGCTGCCGCTCTCGCGCCGGCTCGATGACCCGAGCACCGAGGATGATCTGCTCGGCCTCGCCGGCCTCGCCTACGGGCTGGCGCGCGAGCTCGAGCCTGCTTACGGCCACACCACGATCCGCTGGCTCGCGTTCGTCGCGGCCTCGCGCAGCGACTCGTCCTCGCTCGATCACAGCGAGGGCAACGCGGGCTTCGAGCGGCTCGAGCTGCCGCGCCGCGAGGTCGAGCCGAGCCCGAGCGCGCTCGTCCGCGAGGCCTTGCTGGCGCCGCCGTGGATCGGTGAGCGCCCCGAGCAGCTGCAGCCGGGCCGCAAGGGCGTGCTCGCCTTCGATGCTACGCCCGGCACGCTCGCACTCGAGCTGTGGTGCCGCAACGCGACAGAGCAGCCCGGGCCTGCCCAGCTCGACGTGCGCCTGATCGGCGATGATCGGTCCGCCGCGGTCGAGCGAGAGATCGAGCCGGGCGACGCGGTGGTCGAGCGCGTCGAGCTAGCGATCACTAGCGAGGGTCGCCACCAGCTCGAGCTCACGCTCGACGCCGATCCGACCTGGTCGTGCGCGTGGCGGGCGAGCACGCGAGCGGCCGGCTCGACGAGCGAGAGCCCGATCGAGCCCCGTCGCCGCGCGCAGTGGTGGACGGCCGCGCCCGAGCAGCCGGTCGAGCTGATCGTGCTCGGCCCGACCAGCCTCCAGCTCGAGGTGCGCGGCGTCGTGGTCGATCCCGCCGCGCCGCTCGACAGCAAGGCGCGCGGACCCGCGACGCTAGTTGCCTCGATCGAGGCGATCGGAGAGCCGGCGCCCGACGATCCGCTCGGCCTCGACCCCGACCTGCGCGACCGCTTCGAGCTAGCGCTCTCGCGCTCGGTCGAGGCTCCGATCGTCACCGAGCGGCGGCGGACCTTCAGCGTCAGCGAGGCCACGGCCGACACGATCTTGCTGACCGAGCCACGGCCTTACCTCGTGAGGCTCACCCCCGATCGCGGTCGAGCGCTCGTGCGCGCGACCCTGCGCCGTGATCGACCCGACCTCCCGCCGCCCACCCGCGGGTCCGCCCGCGAGCTCGAGCCGACCTTCCACACTACCGCCGACCCGCGCTGGCCCGTGCCGGCGCCCTCCCAGCAACCCATCGAAGCGATCGATCGTCAGCCTCGCCAGCGCAACCGAGTCGGCAGCTTCGAGGTGCTCTGGCGCGGGGGCGTCGATGATCTGTCTGACGTCGACGATCTCCGCCCGCGGATCGGCAGTGATCTGCGGGTCGGGTATCGCCGCGCCTTGCTCGAGAACCGGCTGTGGATCTTCGCCGCCGCCGAGCTGCACGTCCGCGAGCGCAGCCCCGTCGCTGGCGGCGGACTGCTGCGGCTCGGCGCTCGCTTCCCTCGCAGCGGCCTGCGTGCAGGCGCCGAGGTGCTCGCGCTCGACCACGCCTGGGCCGGGGGCTCGGCGACCGCGGTGCGGGTGCAGGGCTTCATCGATCGGCCGACCTGGATCAGCCCGCACCTGCAGCTGGTCCCGAGCCTCGACCTCGCGTATCGCTGGCAGTCGCTGCAGCCGGGCGATGTCGACGACGCGGGCTCGCTCGAGCCACACCCGCTCGTCTACACGCGCTACGTCCACGATCACCCGCTCGTGCTGCGACCCGAGCTCGAGCTGCGGGCCTATCCGCTCCAGGATCTCGCCGCGTTCGTCGAGCTGGCCCCGATCATGAACAGCAACTTCGCTTCACTCGACTACCTCGATCTCGAGGTCGGGGTCGAGGGCATCGTCCGCGAGCCGCGGGCATGGGTGCCGATCTATCGCGGCGCCTATCAGTCCTCGCTGCGCTTCGCCGACGAGGATCGGCCGAGCTTCTACGTCCGCCACCGGCTCGAGGCCAGCCTCGGCGCTGGGGTGTGGTGGCGCGACGATCTGCTGATCAGCTTCGGCGTACGAGATCGGCTCTATCTGAACAGCGGCAGCGAGCTGCCGCTGCGCAACGTGTTGGAGCTGTGGCTACGCCTCGACGGCGTGTTTGGCCGAAGGCTCCGCGATCAGGGCCCGCGCGAACGTTGGTTCCGCGAGCCGTGGGCACCGCGGGCGTGGGCCGACGAGCAAGTCCAGGCGGAGTCGACCACGCTCGGAAGGCAGGTCGAGTGAGTCGTATGTCGCAATCTCGTGCTCCTTCGATCTTCATTCCTGCGCCCGAGCTCGAGGCGGAGGTCGCTGCGGTCTCGAGCGGTGGCGCGGCCCCGAGCTCCGCTCGCGAGCGAGGCCGCGTGGTCGTTCAGCGCCTGCTCGAGCAGGTGCTGCCGCCCTTGCAGGTCCGCATCCGCAAGCGGCGGATCCCCGTGCTGGTCGACCGGATCATGGCCCTCTCGGCTAGCCCGGGCCTGGGCATGGCCCTCGGCGATTCGGCGCACAGCTTCGCGGACGCCAGCGAGGACAAGCCTGGACGGCTCGCAACCCTCGGCGTGCTGCTGATCCGCGTGATCGCGGCAGTGCAGGTCGAGCTCGCCGAGCTCGACAAGACGATTGCCGCGCACGTCGACGCGTACGCGCGCGCGCGGACACCCGAGCTCAAGCAGCGGCGGCTCGAGGCGATGATCGACGAGACCGCAGCGACGCGCCGCGACGCCCGAAAGGATCGTCGAGCGCTGCGTCGCCACCTCGATCTCGACGCGCTGCGCGAGCGCTTCGATGATCGCCGCGAGCGGCTGCTCGTGCTGATCGAGCTAGCGATCCTCGCGCTCGGCCCCGCGCTTCGCCACGCGCTCGCGCTGGCCAGCGACCCGGAGCGCCGCGACGAGCTGCGCGAGCTCTTGCAGCACGCCGAGCCGGCTCGCTTCTTGGTCGAGCAGCTGCCGCTGCTGCGCCCCTGGCCGACCCGGCTCGCGTTGCTCGAGAGCCTCGACAACGTGCTCGAGGCGCTCGGGACGCCGCCTAGCTCGCAGCAGGGCTCCGGGCACCGGCGGGCACCCGGGCGCGAGCTCGGCGAGCTCGTCGCTCGTCTGGTTGCGATCGGCCGCGATCGCAACGAGCACGAGTGGGTGCAGGCGCGGGCGATCACCACGCTGCGGCGGCTGTCCCTCCACGACGCCCGCGCGTTGATCCGCGAGCGGCTGCTGCTCGACGCAGATCCGAGCGCGCTGGCCCAGCTACCGCCGCGGGACTTCTTGGTCCGCCGCCTGCTGATCGCCGACCTCGCCCGCTCGCTCGACGATCCTGCCGACCTCGCGCTGCTCGAGCGGGCGCTCGAGCGCGGTGAGCCGAGCGAGTTTGCTCGGGTCGGTCACTGCAAGGCGCTGGTCCCCCTCGCGCTCGCGCGACCCTCGTCTTTCGTGCTGTGGGCGCAGTGGCTCGCGCGGGGGCCGAGCACCGACTCGGGCTCGCCCGCGGAAGAGACCTACCGCGTCCGCGCCTGGGCGCTGGCGATGCTCGTTCAGGCGGTCCGCAGCGCGATCGATCGCGGCGCTGCGCCCGAGCAGCTCGACGTGCTGGTCGAGGTCGTCGCCGAGCGCCTGCGTGATGCGATCGCCCGCGAGCAGGTCACGCTGGTCGCCTTGATCGCCTGCGAGCAGGCGATCGAGCTCGGGGCGATGCTGGCTCGGACCCCGCTGGCTCCGCGGCTGCCAGCCTTGCTCGCCAGCTTCGAAGATCCGCTGCATCGCTGCCTCGCCGACGGCGAGCGTCCGGCCAAGATCCACGAGACCGCAGCGGCCACGCTCGAGGCCCTCGATCGCGCGCTGCGACCCGAGCGGATCGCCTGGACCGATCAGCTGCGCGGCGCGATCGATGCCGTCGAGCCCGGTCGAGCCGCGCTCGTGCGCGCGCCCGTGCACGAGGGCCGGCGACCCGACGACATCGAGCTCGGTCGGATGCTCGCCGAGCTGACCCGCGACGACTGGGGCCTCGACGTCGAGCCCTCGAGCGAGGGCGAGCACCTGTGGGTCCGTCGCGGCGAGCACCAGACCACCCGCGCGTGGCGGATCATCCACGAGCTGCGCAACCTCAGCTCGAACAAGCGCCAGGCGTTCCGGCACACGACCGGCCGCGAGTTTCTCGGTCGCGTGCGCGCCCACCCGGGCCGGCTCGACGAGGTCACCGCGACCGTGGTCCCGGGCGAGCGCCTGCAGATCGATCTCGAGGGCGGCTGGGGCCGACAGCTGCCCTTGGTCGACGACGTGATCGGGCTGCCCTGGCTGAGCTTGCGCAGGCGCGCGCTCGATCGCGAGGTCCGCGTCCACTCGAGCTACGGCGTCACGCGCCTGCGCCTGCGCGGCGGGTTGTTCACCCGCCTGCGACGACGGCTGCTGCTCAACCTCGCGTACCCGCGGCTGTCCGAGCTGCGTCGACGCGTGCTCCTCTCCGACGAGCCAGTCGAGCGGCGCCGCTACATCGACGAGCTGCGCGATCGCTTCGGCGTCGACGTCCGCTTCGAGCCCAACCCGCCGCTGCCGCTGCCCGAAGCGAGCCCGCACCCGATCCCGCCTCGCGTCGCCGCGTTGTTCCCCGCCCAGCCGTTGCGGCCCATGCCGCTGGACGCCGTCGTGGTCACGCCCCAGGCGTCCGTCAGCCAGCAGGTCACCGCGCCTTCGCTCGCGACCATGGCCGCGCTCGCTGGGTTTGGCGAGTACACCCCCTTCGAGGGCGAGTGGACCTCGTGGATGCGGGGGAACCTGCACTACTTCCTCACGCTCGAGGGCAATAGCCAAGAGGCGCTCGGCCTCTACGGGCTCGCGCTCTTCGCCTTCTTCCTCGGCACCAGCCACCTGCGTCGCCGCGCCGTCGCCAGTGCCCGCGCCGCGATCCCGCTCTCGATCGGTGGATGGGGCACGCGCGGGAAGTCGGGCACCGAGCGGCTCAAGGCCGGCATGTTCCACGGGCTCGGGTTTCGGACCTTCTCCAAGACCACTGGCTGCGAGGCGATGTTCATCCACGCCGCGCCGACCGGCTCGCAAACTGAGATCTTCACGTTCCGGCCCTATAACAAGGCGACGATCTGGGAGCAGCGAAACCTGCTCGAGCTCGCCGCCGGGCTCGAGGCCGAGGTGTTCTTGTGGGAGTGCATGGCGCTCAACCCCGAGTACGTCGACATCATGCAGCGCGGCTGGATGCGTGACGACTACGCGACGATCACCAACACCTACCCCGATCACGAGGACGTCCAGGGGCCGGCCGGGCTCGACGTCGCCACGGTGATCGGCAACTTCGTCCCGCAGGGCACCTTGGTGGTCAGCTCCGAGCTCGGCTTCAACCCGGTCCTGCGCGCGGCGGCCAAGCGCCGCGAGTGCGAGTTCATCACGATCGGCGATCACGACGGCGACCTGCTGACCCCCGATCTGCTCTCGCTCTTCCCCTACTCGGAGCACCCCCGCAACATCGCGCTGGTCACCGAGCTCGCCCATCAGATGGGCATCGACGAAGAGCTAGCGATCGTGTGCATGGCCGACTACGTGTATCCCGACCTCGGCGTGCTCAAGTTCTACCCCGAGGTCGTCGTCCGCGGCCGCAGGCTCAACTTCGTCAACGGCTGCTCGGCCAACGAGCGGGCCGGCTTCCTCAACAACTGGAAGCGGACCGGCTGCGTCGAGCTGGCCGCCAAGGCTGATCCCGAGCGCATGGTCATCACGGTCGTCAACAACCGCGACGACCGGGTCGCTCGCTCCGAGGTGTTCTCCCGCATCCTCGTCAATGACGTCACCGTCGACGCGCACGTGTTGATCGGCACCAACTTGGCCGGCCTGTCGATCTTCATCGATCGCGCGCTGGAGAATTTTGTTGGCAGCCAGGAGATCTTGGACGGCGAGGGCCTGCGCGAGGGCGGCGAGGCGCACGAGCGGGCCCGCAAGCGGCTCCGCACCCTCTTCGCCCGCGTCCGCGCACCGATCGAGGGCTGGTGGGACACGCTCTGCGGCCACCTCCGCTGCGGGTTCGCGTCGATCGGCCGCGGGTACGATCTCCAGAGCCCGGCCGCGCGGGCGTTTCACGACCTGATCGATCGCATGCGCTGCGACGATCGTTGGGCGGTCGACTATGACGGGGTGTTCGCCGAGCTCGGCAAGGACAAGCAGTATTCGGGCGCATTGCACAGGCTGTTCGAGCAATCGCGCGAGGACGTCGGCCTGATCCACCCGGACGAGGTCTTGGCGACCCCGACCTTCGACGACTTCGCCGGGCACCTGCAGATCCGTGTAGCTCGAATGATCGCTGCGGGTCGGCTCGCGCTGCGACTCGAGCAGGTGCTAGGGCGGGGTGACCAGCCCGCGCTGACCGAGCTCACGCAGAAGATCCTGCGCTCGTGGACGCAGATGTTCCGCAGCCAAGTGAACATCGTATGGGACTCGGGCGCGAGCGGTGACCAGATCATCGAGCGTTGCGCCAAGGCGGTGATGCCCGGCGTGCACGTCACGATCATGGGCACACAGAACATCAAGGGCACCGGCCTCGACTTCATTTACCGCTGGCTCTCGCTCGACCTCGCCCACACCAACCTGGCCAAGCTCTCGCACCCCGACGAGCAGGTCCGGCTCGACGCGCTGCGGGTGCTCGACGGCAACTCCGACAACGGCTTCACCGACACCGGCGTCCTGCGGGTCAAGCTGCCGCGGATCACCGGCGGCTCGCCGCAGGAGCAGAACATGCGGCTGGCGCTGCTCGAGAAGTCGACGGCGATCTGGAAGCAGAAGATCGAGAACCTGGCCAGCAGCGGCGACGCTGCCAGCAAGGGCGGGAGGCTCTGGATCTGGGTCGAGCAGTGGATCGATTTCATCGACGGCGCAGTGCGGTATTGGGAGAGCCGGCAGTTGGTCGATGATTTGATTCACTTTCGGATCAGCCACAACAAGATGGCGGTGCAGATGCGGGAGATCTATGCGCGGGCCAAGGGCGGGTGGCTGAGCAAGAAGATCGCTGCGTGGTGGGGGGCGCGGGGACGGAAGAAGGCGTTGGCCGAGACGAAGTGATGTTGATTGACGGCGACGAAGGGCCGGTCAGCGATTATCGCGGTACTCGTTCGCGCCAGTACCCGTACCGCTGCCGCTGGTGCGCGAGCGCTAGCACGAACACACAGTCGGTCTCAATTGTGTAGATCAGCGCGTAAGGAAAGCCGTGGAGCAGTCCTCGGCGCACGCCCGGCTCGATCTCGGGCCAAAGTCTCGGGTTCTCTGCTGTCAACGCCGATATTCGTTCGATCTCGGTCGCAAAGCGAAGCGCGAGTGCTTCGCCTCCCTCGCTCACGAGATACCAGACCGTCGCTTCGAGCACCTCGGCGTCGGCTTGGGCTCCGAACTCGAGCTGCATCAACCTGCCCGTCGTGCCCGCCTGGCCTGCTCGATGAGTGCTCGCGCCTTGCTGACGACTTCCTGGTACGGAACCGTCTCCGATCGGCCCGCCCGGATGTCCTCCAGCCTACGCTTGGCCTCGGCGATCCACGACGCGTCGATCTCTTCCTGCGAAGATCCATCGCCCTCGCTGTCGATCAGGAGCGCGAGGAGCTCGGCGCGGTCGCTGTCGGACAGCTTCATGGCTGCCTCGTAGAGTCGGAACGCTGCCGGGCTCACTGGGGGAGTGTAGCCCGGTTCGTTCTGCCTTGGCCAGGCGCCGGGGTCGACGCCACCAAAGAGGTCGATGGGCTCGGAGAGGATGCGTCCAGCTTCATCCATCTCGTGCAGCCTAGGCCATGGGGTGCTTGGCGTCTACGGGCACGGCTGCGGGGCTCGACCATGCATACGTGCATGGTCCGTTCATCCTCACGGCGCTGAGGGCTCACACGTCATCCTCGCTCACGCGAATCGACTGCTGTTCTGCTTTGCGGGCGACGAAGGTCTGACCCTGACGCTTCCACGAAATGACGCGGATCTCGTAATCGGGCCCTTCGCGGATCACGAGCACTTCATTGAAGCCGTGTCGCTCCTGCAGCTCGCGGCTGCCAAGCGTGGCCGCGGATGCAATGAGCATTCCCTCGCGCTCCTGATGGATCGACCAGCGCTCGAGGCCGACGGATTCGGCGTGGACGTGGCCG